>JALUFI010000265.1 GCA_027043685.1 Pyrodictiaceae archaeon | reverse complement strand
TGCTGGCCTGGGTTACGTGGACCCCGAGCTGGTATGGTCTCCAGCTCGTCGGCTACGTGTATCTCGGCATCAGCTTGTTCCAGGGCCTCCCCGCGATGACCGCGGAGCACTGGGGGAGGGTGATTGAGAGGGAGAGGGAGGAGGGGTACCCCGGCGGCTGGCCCCCGAAGGCCATGGTTGAGGAGGGTTACCTGGAGATGGCGGAGTACCGGGAGCTGAGCAAGCTCTGGAAGAGGCTCGGCGACTTCTTCCTCAACCTCGTCTACAGGCTATACGTCGTGGACCCTGCGGAGAAGAGGAGGCTGCCGAGCTATACTGTGTCCTCGCTCCTCTACTAGGCCAAGGCCCTCGCCGCCGTGAGGGATAGGGTTTTAGGGACGTGGAGCTTTGTGAGTGCACCCCAGCGTGGCTGATGCTCACTCGTACCCTCCACGCCCCCGGGTCTCCCGGGGGGCCTTCATGCATACATGGGGTGGATTACTGTGGCTGAGCAGGCTGTGGCTGCGGCTGCGCCCCCCTCCCCGGAGGAGGTGTTGACTGAGGTCATAGCGCTGGCGAGCGCGCTTGACGGCGTCGGCGCGGTGGTGGGCGCGTACGAGGGCTTCACGTACGCGGTGCAGGCCAGGGACCCGAGCCTCGAGATGTACGCGGACGAGATTGCCGCGGGGAGCGTCGCAGTCCTCGAGGCGGCGAGGAGCAGGGTGCCTGGCGACGAGGGCAGCGCCCGCGTCGTGATGGCGGAGTATGGTGAGCGTGGCCTCCTGGTCGCGGACGCGGGGGAGAAGTTCACCGTCGCTATCGTCGGCGAGAAGCGTGTCCTGGAGGAGCTTGCTGCGCCCGTGGAGAGGATTGTGCGGAGGACCCCGCTGACCTGCCCGAGCTGCGGCACCAACCTGGATGTTAGGAGCATGACTTGCCCCAGCTGCGGCAAGGTCATACCCTTCACTGCTAAGGCGTGCCCATTCTGCGGCTACCGGCCCGAGACGCGGAGGTGCCCCAGCTGCGGCGCAGAGCTACACATAGCGGTTGACCGCGTAGAGCTGGCCACGGCTGTGAGGAGGAAGCCGGCAGTGGAGGAGGCAAAGCCGAAGGAGGAGGAGGCAAAGCCCGTGGCCGCTGCCCCCGCTGCCGCCGCCGGGCCGAGCGACGGCACGCTGGTGGCGCTCGCGGGTGCCGCGACCGCTGCCTACTACGCGGTAGCCTATGCCGCCGGCATTAACCCGGTAACCGCGACGCTTGCGGGCGCACCGGCGCTTGCACTGGCCTGGCTCACAATCTTCGTGAGGCGTAGCAAGAAGTAACCCGGCCCGCTGCTCCCTCTCCTCGTTGGGGCGGGGAGAGGGGGTAGCGCTTAACCCCTGGACCCTCTTTCAATTATCGGTGGGTGGGATGCGGGCTTGGCGGTCACGCTGATGTATGTCTCGAGGGGCCACACGGTCAAGCTCACCGATGCCTCCCGGCTCCCCCTGGACGAGGCGATAAGGGAGCTTCTGCGGATGGGTGACGCGAGGCTCGTCTACTACGCGCCCGACGGCAGCGTCTACGAGCTAGAGGTGAGCAGCAGGGGGCGCGCGGGCTGCGTCGCCCAGCTCCCCGGTGGCCGGGTCCTCTACGGCACCGAGTGCCTCCAGAGCCTAGCCAAGCACCTCCACACCAGGCAGGGCGTCATAGAACTCGTGGAGCTCGACGCGCAGAGGGTGCGCACGGACTTCATCACGCTGCCCCAGAGCCTCCTCCCCATGGGCGTGGAGGAGGTAAGGAGGCTGATAGGCGAGGCGCAGCCGGCCAGGCAGCAGCCGCAGCAGCCCCGGGCAGCGGCTCCCGCGGCTCAGGCGGCGCCGGCGCCGGCGGCTCCGGCAGCGGCCACGGCCCAGCCAGCGGCAGCCCCCGCACAGCTGGCAGCAGTCCCCGCCGCGCCCGCGCCGGGCGTCGCGGGGGCGCCGACGGTCAGCGAGCAGCTCCGCGGCTACCTCAACAGCTTTGAGCGCCGCGGCCTGAGGCCCGGCGACTCCTTCAACCTGCTCGCTGCCGCCGCGGTCGCGGTTAGCGGTAGGGAGGTGGAGGCCCAGGGGGCCGCGAGGCCCTGCCTGGACATAGTGAGCGACCTCCTCGTCCTCCGGGGCAGGGCGGTCGTGGACTGCAGGGGCGACGGGGCCAGGATAGTGGTGCTCCTCGACACCGCGCGGGGACGGGTCGAGGCCCTCCTCCAGCGCGGCGACCGGGAGGCGACCGGGCTCCCCGCCCTCGAGGAGGCTGCTAGGCTCCGCCCCGACGCGGTCAAGGTTTTCCTCCAGGAGCAGAGGTAGCCCCCGCCTCCGGGACCGTGAAGACTATCCTCTCGTAGCCCCCGG
>JALUFI010000264.1 GCA_027043685.1 Pyrodictiaceae archaeon | reverse complement strand
CGCTCCCCCACCGCCGCGCGGCAAGGCTAGCGGCGAGGCTCGCCCAGGGAGGCTGCATACTAGACGTGGGCGGCGGCGCCGGCCACCTAGCCCGCGCAGCCAAGGCGGCCGAGCCACCCCCAGGGCTCATCGTAATCATTGACCCCGACCCGGGCATGCTCCGCATGGCGCCCCGCCTCCCCTGGCTGGAGAAGATACAGGCCATCGGAGAGGCCCTCCCCATACGCAGCAACGGCTGCGCCGTGGCAGTATTCCACGACAGCCTCCACCACATACCCAGGCCAAGCAAGGCCCTAGCAGAGGCAGCCAGGGCGGCAAGCTGCATAGTAGTGGACGACTTCGACCCCGAGACACTCACCGGCAGAGTAATCGCGGCCCTCGAGAGGCTCGCAGGCTACCCAGCAACGTTCACCCCACCCCACAGGCTGGCCAGGGAGCTAGAGAAACACGGCATGCAGACAACGCTCCTAAAGAGAGGCGGGATAATCCCAGCCGCCTACATACTAGCAGCATGCAGAAAAGAAAATACCAAGCAACCCCCGCGTAAACCCCGAGCCAAACCAGATAGCTCCTCCTGAGCCGACGATGACGGGACCACCGGAATTGGAGACGGCTCCTGAACGGAGCAGCTAGATGGCCCCATACAGCTGTATATCGTCTTATAGAGTTGAATAATGGATTCTAATGCAGCTCCACAGTATGCTTCTCGTCTAACCATTACGCTGCTCCTGAGGGGACGATGACGGGCCCAGAAGGAATTCAACGTGCTGCCTGGCCCAACCCCGCAGCCCCGGCGCGGAGCACCATCCAAGGCCCTCAAGGGAACCACAAACCAGAAATACAGCAACCATCACCGCAGTACATCAGCCCACTAGAAGCAACCACAAAGAACTACAACGCTGTTCCTGGCGCCCCGTAGAGCAGCACATGCGTCGGCTGAAGCAACCACAAAGAACTACAACATGTTTGTGGCTAGCTGGCTGCAGGAGCATCTGCAGAGAAGCAACCACAAAGAACTACAACCTCGACCTCGTGGTCCGCGAAGGCCCATAGCTTGTCCCGGGAAGCAACCACAAAGAACTACAACACAGCCAGCCTTGCAGCCAGCCTACCCAGCCTCTCCTTGTCAAGAAACAACCACAAAGAACTACAACCTGCCCAGGGCTCGCCATCCATGTACACGATACACTTCTTCCTGAAACAACCACAAAGAACTACAACACCGGAGCTTCATGCTCCGCAGCTCGGCAGCCCTATGAAACAGGAAACAACCACAAAGAACTACAACTAGGTGAGGAGGAACATGGCGTAGACGCGGGTGTTGAATCTCTACAGGGAACTATGAGTGCCGCGTTTCCTCCCGAGGACCTAGGCCTAGAAGCCTTATCTTGCCCTCCTTATGCAGCTCCATCTCGCTTCGCGTCCCGCTTGATCTCCGCATTAGTAGTGCCTGGGCATCCCTTGGGAAACGGTTACAAAGCGTGCCTTTGCTCTTGATGTGGGAAGTGCTGTGATGCTTGGTGGCGGGGGCTGAGCTGGGTTAGGTTTCATTTCCGGCATCTGCGGCGCCGGCGCGTCTACGCGGAGAGGGTTGCCGGGGCGGCTCGGGAGCTTGTCCCGGGCAGCCGTGTCTATGTCATTGGTGGTGTGGCTGAGGGCCGTGTCACGTTTCTCAGCGACATAGATGTATTGGTTGTTGTGCCGAGGCCTAGGCTGGATGGCAGGGAGAGGCGCCGCCTCGCGGTCCAGATACTCGTGAAGGCCGTGGAGGCACACGGGCTCCCCTGGGACGCCCCCGTCGAGGTGCACGTCGTCGGCGAGGAGGAGGCGGAGCGGTACCTCCGGGGCAGGGCCGTGAGGATTGAGCCCGGTGGCGAGGAGGCCCAGGGGGCCCGGAGCCCTTAACGAGGGCCATGAGTGTTCCTGGCTGGGGGTGAGATGCTGGTGGACGCGGAGCTTCTCGAGGAGTACCTCGGGCTCGTCGGGGAGCTGGGCGAGCCAGGCGTGGAGGAGGTTGAGGAGGCTGCGAGGGAGGAGCAGTGGCGCAAGCTCGAGAAGCTCCGCGGGGCCCTAGGGGGATTCCTCGTAGACGCGATGGCCTTTTCCGAGATGTAGTGTGTTGGGCTGATAGACCGGAGCCTCGGCGTGGAGGCGTTGCGTGAGGCCACTGTCCTCGTCGCCGAGAGGAGTGTGTACCTGGGCGAGCCCTCGGGCAGGGCGAGGAGGCGGTACACCTCAGAGCCCTAGCGGCTCTGGCTCTGCGTGAGCCTCGCGACCGCCTCTACTAGTCTCCTTATCCTCTTCATGGCCTCCTCTACGTCTCTCCGGCTGCACCAGGCCTCGTAGAAGCAGGTGTGC
>JALUFI010000263.1 GCA_027043685.1 Pyrodictiaceae archaeon | reverse complement strand
ACGGGGTCCAGGGCGCAGGCGGTCCACACCCTTATCCTCGGAGGCCCCCTGAGCGGCGCCTCCACCCGCAGCACGGGCTCCGGGAGCCCACGGGCAGCGGCCTCCGCCAGCACCTCCCCCGCGGCGCGGTGGCCGGGGAGGGGCACCTCCCAGTAGCCCTCCAGCACCCAGTCCCCCTCGCCCCGGGCGAGCGCCGCCCTCGCCGCCTCCGCCGCCTTCTCCAGCGCCGCCGCGTCCACGCCGCCCTCCACCCGGGCCTCCCTGAGCCTCTCCAGGCACCCAGTCGCCGCGGCGCCCCGGGGCTGGGTTGTGGAGACGGTGACCGCGTCCCAGTCGGCGGCGAAGGGCGGCGACGCCAGCAGGGAGGCCACCGCCTCCAGTACAGAGGCCTCCCCGTAGCCCAGGCCGTGGCCCCCTAGGAGCTCGTGCAGCCTGTCCCCGAGCCGGGGCCTCCACCTCTCCACGACAGTGTTGAGCCTCCTCTCCAGCGCGAGCGCCTCCTCCGCCTCCCCCCGGTACCCGGGCCTCAGCGCCTCCAGTCTCCTCACGACGTCGCGGTAGACTCCCCGGGCCAGGGCCTCGCCGGGCCAGTACGCGTAGCGGCAGAGGCTGCAGAGCGGAACCAGGGCCTCCAGCTCCGCCGCCGCCTCGCCCCCGGCCTCGTCCACCACGAACAGCCAGTACCCCGCAGCCATCCGGGCCTCGGCGCCGCAGACAGCGCAGCGCCTCCCCCGGAGCCAGCTCCGCAGCGCAGCCCCCAGCGCCTCGACGGCAGCCCCAGCGCCCTCCACGAGGGGCTCCAGCAGCCCCGGGGGAGCGTTGGCGAGCCACCAGGGCTCAGCGGGTATCAGGCGGGCGGGCAGCGGCCTTGGCCCAGGGAACCCCTCGGCAGCCATCCACGCAGCACCCCCGTGGCTCAGAGCAGGCCGCCGCTTATCGTGACCACGTCGCCCGTGACGTAGGGGTTGCAGGCAGCGTCCCAGAGGATGGAGGCCACCTCCTCGGGCCTCGCCAGCCTCCCCAGCGGCACCTCCTCCTCGACCCAGTCCAGGCTGCCCCACTCCCTGGCCATCTCCGTGTCCACGCCGCCCGGCGCCACGCTGAAGACGCGTATCCCGCGCCCCGCGAGCTCCTTCGCCAACGCGTTCGCCCAGGCAATAACAGCGGCCTTCGTGGCCGAGTAGACGCTCGCCAGGGGCTCCGGCCGGAGCCCCAGCACCGAGGACACCACGGCCACCACGCCGCCACGCGGCATATGGGGCAGAGCCGCCCGGGTCACATTGAAGACCCCGAGGAGGTTGACCCCGACGACCTCCATCCAGTCACGGGGCTCCATCTCCTCGAACCTCCGGGGCCTCAGCACACCAGCATTGTTGACCACGACGTCGACCCGGCCCCACCGCTCCACCGCGGCAGCCACGAGCCTAGCCGCATCCTCCCAGCGGGAGACATCAGCCCCAACAACCAGGGCCTCAGCGCCATGCCCCTCAACGAGCCTGGCAGTCTCCAGAGCCTCGCTCCGCCTAACACGGTAATTCACAACGACACCCGCCGCGCCCCTCCTGGCAGCCTCAACAGCCACAGCCCTGCCAATACCACGGCTAGAACCGGTCACAAGCACAACCCTGCCGCCGAGGCAGCCGCCACTAGCCATGACGCGGGGTCCCCGTGGCGGCACTCCTTCCAGGCTAGGGGCTGCGCCACTGAAAACCCCGGGGGCCTGCAGGGCTACAGCGGGGCTGCATAGGGGCTGAGGAGTAGCCGAAGGGTGAGCACTAGCCGTGGCCGGTGACAAGGTTGTCCCGTTTATCCCGGCGCCGGTGAGCGTGGTGAGGGCGGCGCTTGAGGCTGCTTGGGCTGGGCCCTGCGACACTGTCTACGACCTCGGCGCCGGGGATGGCAGGGTGGTGGTGATCGCTGCCCGGGACTACTGTGTCGCGAGGGCGGTGGGGGTTGAGATTGACCCGGTGCTGGCTGAGGCTGCGAGGGCCTATGCGAGGATATACGGTGTCGCTGACCGGGTGGAGATAAGGGAGGAGGACTTCTTCAAGACCAGGCTCGAGGACGCGACCATCGTCTACCTCTACCTCTACGCGAGCCTTAACGAGAGGCTCCGGCCGCGGCTCGAGGAGCAGCTGAGGCCCGGCGCCCGGGTCGTGACTGTGGACTTCCCGGTGCCGGGGTGGACGCCGCTCTACGTGAGGAGGCTGAGGGACGAGGCCGACCTGCCGAGGACGATACACGTCTACGTCATCGGGGTCAGCGACACGAGGCACTCGAGGAGGGGGAGCAGGGTGCCGGGGCTCACTAGGCAGCTGGAGGCGCTGGCGCTCTGCAGGCCCGGGTGCCCAGAAGAGGGG
>JALUFI010000262.1 GCA_027043685.1 Pyrodictiaceae archaeon | reverse complement strand
TAGAGCTTGTCGTTCACGTCCCAGTCTGTGGAGACCGTCTCGGGGTTGTAGTTGACCACTGCCACCTCGTAGCCCAGGCGGCGGGCCTCCTCGCTGTAGGTGACCACAGCCCAGTCGAACTCAACGGAGACGCCTATCCTGAACACGCCGGCGCCCAGCACGAGGAGCCTGGGGAGCCCCTTGGTCTTCGGCGTGTCGTCCGCGTAGGCGCTGTAGCTGGTGTAGAGGTAGTTGGTCTCGGCGGGCCACTCGGCCGCGAGGGTGTCTATCTGCCGCACACGGGGCCTCTCCATGCCTATGCTCTTCCTCGCCTTCTCGGCGTCGGCGACGCTTGTCTTGGTTAGGAGCGCTATCTGCTCGTCGCTGAAGCCGAGGCGCTTCGCCTCCGCGACCAGCTCCAGGTACTCCAGGGTGCCGGGCCTCGCCACGCGGAGCCTCTCCGCGACCTCCACCACGTCCCTAATAATGTTGAGGAAGTAGGGGTCCACGCCGGTGGCCTCGTGGACCTCCTCGACTGTCGCGCCCAGGCGGAAGGCCTTCGCCGCCCAGATGGGCCAGTATGGCTCCCTGCGGCGCAGCTTCTCCATCACGCTTGCACGGGACTCGGGCTCCTCGTAGCGGGGGCCGGCGACGAGCCCCGGTTCCCCTATGTCGAGCATCCTTATAGCCTTCTGGAATGCCTCGGCCAGGTTCCTCCCTATCGCCATTACCTCGCCTATGCTCTTCATCTCGCTACCTATGCTCTTCTCGGCTCCGTGGAACTTCTCGAGGTCCCAGCGCGGCACCTTGACGACCACGTAGTCGAGGCTGGGCTCGAAGCAGGCGCAGGTGCGGCCCGTGACGCGGTTAAGCAGCTCGTAGAGCCGGTAGCCGAGGGCGAGCTTCGCCGCTATGTAGGCCAGGGGGTACCCGGTGGCCTTGCTCGCGAGGGCGCTGCTCCTGCTCATCCTGGGGTTGGTCTCTATCACGTAGTAGTCCCAGCTGTCCCTCGGGTTGAGGGCCAGCTGGACGTTGCCCTCCCCTACCAGGCCTATCGCCTCAGCGACGCCCAGGCTCGCGCGGCGGAGGAGCTGGTACTCCTGGTCGGTGAGGGTCTGGCAGGGAGCGATGACGACGCTCTCCCCGGTGTGGACCCCCATGGGGTCGGCGTTCTCGAGGCAGGCCACAGCAACCATGTTGCCGTAGGCGTCCCTCACGACCTCGTACTCTATCTCCTTCCAGTGGTGCAGGTACCTCTCGACGAGGACCTCGCCGCTACCGCTCTGGGCAAAGGCCCTTATAAGCCACTCCTCTAGCTCGGCCCTGCTCCACGCGATGAAGCTGCCGCCACCCCCCAGGTTGAAGCTCACACGTACTATGACCGGGTAGCCTATCTCGTCTGCAGCCTCCAATGCCTCCTCGACGCTCGTCGCAGGGTGGCTCGGCGGCACGGGGAGCCCAGCCCTTATCATTGCCTCGCGGAACTTGCCCCTGCTGAGCGCCTTCTCTATCCCCTCCACCGGGGTGCCGAGAACCCTCACCCCGTAGCGCTGGAGGACCCCGCGCCGGTGAAGCTCCACGCCCAGGCTGAGCGCGGTCTGGCCCCCGAAGCCGAGGAGTATCGCGTCCGGCGTCTCCCTCTCAATCACCTTCTCGACGAACCAGGGCTTGAGGGGCCCCAGGTAGACGTGGTCGGCGAGCTTGTAGCTCGTCTGTATCGTCGCCACGTTGGGGTTCACGAGAACCGTCTCTATGCCCTCCTCCCGGAGCGCCTTGAGGGCCTGGCTGCCGCTGTAGTCGAACTCGGCGGCCTCGGCTATCTTTATCGCGCCGCTGCCCAGCACGAGCACCTTCCTCGCATCTATCCTCCTGGGCACCGCTGCCCTCACCCCTGCATCGATGCCCGCTGCACGGGCTACGCGGTTATCCTCGCCTTTGCCTCCTCGAGGAGCTTGACGAACCGGTCGAATATCCAGCTGGAGTCCCAGGGCCCGGGCCCGGCCTCGGGGTGGAACTGGGTAGCCAGCACCGGGGCGCCGCGGAGGAGGAAGCCCTCCAGCGTGCCGTCGTCGGGCTGACGGAACCAGGGCCGGAGCCCCGCCGCCTCGAGGCTCTCCCAGGACACGGCGTAGCCGTGGTTATGGGTGCTGACCATGCAGCGCCCCGTCTCAAGCTCCACGACCGGCTTGTTGACCCCCCGGTGGCCGTAGGGGAGCTTGTAGGTCTCAGCCCCGAGGCCCAGGGCGAGGAGCTGGGCCCCGAGGCATATCGCGAGCACCGGCTTCCCGGACGCGGCCACCTCGGCCGCCACCTTGGCCTCGCGGCGCAGGAGGGCGGGGTTGCCGGGCCCGTTGCCCAGCACCACGCCGTCGTAGCCGTCTA
>JALUFI010000261.1 GCA_027043685.1 Pyrodictiaceae archaeon | reverse complement strand
GCTAGGAGGGCGGTTGTGGCTGGGCTGGGGGAGAACCGTGTCCTGGTCGCTGCGCTCGCGGTGGGGCTGGCGCGGCGAGGCCTCCGCGTCGCGGCGGAGTGGGCTGTGGAGAGGGGGGCGGCTGGCCACCAGGCTGTGGCGCACCGGCTCGCCCGTGGCCACGTGCTGCTCGAGGCCGCTGAGGCGCTTATCCGTGACCGGGCCGCGAGGCTCGACGGGGGCGAGGAGCTTGGCCTCGAGGAGACCAGTGCAGCCAAGTACTTCGCCGTGGAGGCCGCGGTGGAGGCCATCCGGGCCGCGAGGCTAACCCTCGGGGGCTACGCCTACGCGCCGGGCACCCCCGGGGAGGAGTTGAGGAGGCTCCAGCTCCACGTGGAGGCCCTGGAGCCCGCCGAGGGGACGCAGGACATCCAGCTAGAGATAGTGGCGAGGGCGCTGCTCGGGGGCTACAGGGCGACCTCCTCTAGCAGGTCCTCGAGCAGCCCGAGCTCCGGGAACTCTAGGACCCCCAGCTCCTCGGCCAACACGTAGGGCTTGACCTCGTGGAGCGGCACGTCCTCCCGGAGCAAGGGAGAGAGGTAGGTGTCGGGGCTTAGGCTCACCGTTGTCCCGGTCTGGTACTGGCCGACCGCGGGGAGCACCACTAGCCTGGCCCCGAGCGGGGGGTAGGGGGCGGAGAGGAAGGCGGGGAGCTTCGCTATGTAGCCCAGCTTGTCGCGGAGCCTCAGGCTCGGGTGCTCGTGCCCCATCACTATAGCCTCGACCCTGCCCTGGTACCCGCCCATCGGCTTCCGGTGCCCATGTATGACGAGAATCCCGTCCACGTATAGCTCGTCTACTATCTCCACTCCGTACTCCCTCGCGACGAGGGGCAGGTAGTTGTCGTGGTTGCCCCGGACGACCGTGACGCGGACGCCGCGCTCACGTAGGAACCCGAAGAGCCTGGACAACTCCTCCCTCTCGGCCCACGTCAGCCTGGAGAAACTGTGCTTCACGTCTCCCGCCAGTATCACCCACTCAGCCCCAGTCTCATCCAGCCCCCTCCTCACCACCTCTAGGGCCCTCTGGAGCTGCACCCGGGGCACGTAGTAGCCCTCCCGGGCCGCCTCCTCCTCGAAGCCCAGGTGGAGGTCAGCAATTATCAACGCGTTCAGCCGCCTAGCGTAGACCGCCGGCAGCGACCCCACCGTCTCCACGCCAGGCGCCAGCTCGTAGCCCATAGAGGCCAGCACCCCTCCCTCTCCACACAAAGGACTAGGCCTGTACCGCATGCAGGGGTATTACCGGCTACGCGGGTTTAAGGGCAGCCCCCTGGGCGTGGCTGTGGCGCCGCGCAGTGCACGCGCGTAGCCGCTGCGGGGGGAGGGGTGGCTGCCGCTGTGTCCACCAGGATGCTGTACGAGGCCTACTCCATGGCTAGAGCCGTGGAGGTGACCTGCGGCGAGGCGCCGGGGCTGAGGGAGGCCATCGAGGCCCTGGAGGAGGCGCTTGACTACCCGGTGGGGAGGGAGGACCTGGAGTGGATCGCCTCCCTGCTACGCGGCGCCGCCGACGCGCTGCGGGCCCGTGGCTGCCTCGAGTGGTACCTCTTGGAGCAGGCTGCGGACACGCTTGAGCACATCTAGCCCTTCCCGCAGCCCGGGTGGAGGAGCCACTCTAGGAGGTCGGCGTAGCGCTCTACACCGAGCTTCTCCAGTGCCTCGGCGTGGCCCACCCCCTTCACCGCTACGAGGCGGCTGCAGGTGCTGAGCCCTGCTATCTTCTCGGCCTCGGCGCGGCTCAGTATAGGGCTCCCCGACTCCCATACCACCAGGAGGGGGCGGCTCCCCAGGCCGCCGGTGAGCGCCAGCGGCCCGAAGCCGGGGTCAACCGTGCCGCCGCTCAATAGGCGGAGCCACTGGGCGACGAACCAGCCATAGCTCGTGGGGAGGGGTGTGTGGCTGCTTATCCACCTCTCGACCGCCGCCTCCACCGTGGGGTACGGGTCATCCGCCGAGACGCCGGTGACCCTCGCGTCCACCGCGGCAGCCATCACCGCGACCGCTCCGCCCATGCCGTAGCCGTGGAGGTAGATGCTCCTGCCCGGGTAGCGTGTAGACATGTACCCGATGACCGCCTCGGCGTCGAGAACCTCCATCACCCCGAGGGTCGTGGTGCCTCCGCTGGAGCCGTGGCCGCGGAAATCAAACACGGCCACCACGTAGCCCCTGCGGGCCAGCTCCTCGGCGAGCAGCCGCACCCTCGGATCCCAGAGGCAGGAGCCATAGTCATGCATGACTATGAACACGGGGCCCTTGTTGCCTGGCCCCAGGACCCATCCATGCAGGGTCACGCCGTCGCTCGTGGTGACGGTGAAGGGCTGGGCCTCGA
>JALUFI010000260.1 GCA_027043685.1 Pyrodictiaceae archaeon | reverse complement strand
GGTGGGCGCCGCGGGGGCCCGGGTGGTGAGAGGGAGGAGCCTCCGCCGCCTCCCCCGCCCCCGGCTCCGCAGCCGCCTGCTGCGCCGGAGCAGGGGCTGGAGCCTCTCTACGGGTTCTATCCTCCGCCTCCCCTGCTGTGGGCTGCTCCTCCGCCTGGCTGGGGGCCTTTGCCCCCGGAGCTTGAGCTGGAGTTCCTTCGCGCGGAGAAGCAGTGGCTGGAGGCGGTGAAGAGGCTTATCGAGGAGAGGATAAGGCTGGTCGAGGAGAGGATTAGGAGGCTTGAGGAGGAGCTGGGCGGGGAGAGGGGCTAGCCGGGCTCCGTGGCCGTTTTCTTGACTAGTCGGTACCTCTCGTATATCATCTCGACGCCGTTCTCCGTAATGGTGAAGACTACTTCGAGGCGCCGGCCCCTGGTGCTCGTCTCGAAGACGGCGTGGCCCGGCTCCAGCTTCCGGGGCACGAGAACTGTGCGCAGGAGGCCCCGTGGCCTCGTCGACTCGAGGACAAGGTAGTCTCCGAGCCTCTCCACCCTGGCCTCTACCGTTCCCTGGTAGCCGGTGTAGGTGCCGGTGAGCCTCTCCAGCGCCTCCTGGAGCCCCAGGCCGAGGCTAGTGGGGTCTACTCCGCGGAGCCTCGCGAGTAGCGCTACTGCGGCGTCGCGGCCTGGCAGGTCGCCGTTCGTGAGGAGGGCGATTGCTGCCCCGTCGTCTAGGTAGCCGGCGTACCCGGTGTAGCCTGGCAGGGCCCCGCTGTGGCCGATGAGCCTGCCGAGGCCGGGCGGCTCGTGGATGGTTACCCCGAGGCCGTAGCTGTCGCTGCCCCATAGCTGCGCGGGGAGCCTCGCCCGGGGCTTGGCCATCTCCTCCACGCTGCTCCTCTGGAGTATGGGCTCGCCGCCCCGGGCCAGCGTGGACATGACCACGTGGAGGTCGGGGGCGGTGCTGTAGGCTCCGCCGTCGCTCCAGACTAGCCAGGGCTGTGGCGCCGGCCTAGGGGCGCCGTCGAGCAGCGCCGTGTAGGGCTTCGCTAGGAGGGGGTGGCGCTGCGCTTCCTCCCTTGAGGCGAAGGTGCTGCGGAGCCGCAGCGGCTCGGCTATCATGCGGCGGATGTACTCGCTGTAGCTGAGGCCGCTGACCCTCTCAATTATGACCCCGAGGGCTACGTAGCCCTCGTTGAGGTAGAAGAACCGCTCCCCGGGCTCCGCCACCGCCCAGTGCCGTGCAGCCCTTGAGAGGAACTCCACCACGTCGAGCGGCGTAGCTAGGGGGAGCCAGCTAGAGCCTCGGGGGTTGATTGTGGCCGCTACCTGTGCCTCCGCGTAGCCGGGGGCGGGTATGCCCGCGGTGTGGCTTAGGAGGTGCTCTATGGTGACTGGTTTCCCCTTGACGCGTAGCTCTACGGGCAGGTACTTGTCGGCGGGGTCGTCGAGGCTCAGCTTGCCCTTCTCTACTAGCTGCATTATGGCTATCGCTGTGAGGGTCTTGGTTATCGAGGCTATCCCGTAGACGGTGTTCGGCGTCGCGGGTAGTGGGGGCTCCAGGCTGCGGAGCCCTATGGCTGCCTCCAGCACGTGGTCTCTGTGCGTCACGGCGGCTGAGATGGAGGGGGTCTTGGAGGCTGAGGCCTGGGCTAGGAGGGTTTCGCGTAGGAGCCTCTCAGCCCCGTTCGGCTCCACGGGCCTGCACCGTGGCTTGTCACTGCCTCGGGGGAGGCATTGGTGTGTTACTCCTGGAGCCCCAGCGCCGGCAAGGCTTTTTAAACAAGCGTTAACGTGTCTTTGTTCTCCGGGGTTCCCGGGGAGAGTGTCCAGCCATGCCGCGTCTAGAAATACTTGATGCGCACGTGGCTACCAGCGACGGCAAGGAGATAGTCCGCGGCGTGACCCTCCGCCTACCCGAGCCAGGCGTCTACGTCCTCATGGGCCCCAACGGCGCGGGCAAGAGCAGCCTGGCGAACGCCATCATGGGGCGCCAGGACTACGTCTTCAAGGGCCGGGTCCTCGTCGACGGCGAGGACGTGACCGGGCTACCCACCCACGAGAAGGCCCGCCGCGGCCTAACGCTCGCCACCCAGATACCCCCGGAGCTGGAGGGCGTAAGGGTAGCCGAGGTAATGACTAGGATAATCAAGAGGTTCCGCGGCGTGGAGTCCGCCGGCGACGCCGCCAAGATAGCTACGGAAATCCTTCGCCTCGTCGGGCTCCCCCCGTCCACGATGAACAGGTACTTCATGGTGGGCATGAGCGGTGGTGAGAGGAAGAGGCTGGAGCTGGCTAGGGTGATAGCCCAGAAGCCCAAGGCAGCGATACTCGACGAGCCGGACAGCGGCGTCGACGTCGAGAGCATACCCGTAATAGCCAAGGCCATTGAG
>JALUFI010000259.1 GCA_027043685.1 Pyrodictiaceae archaeon | reverse complement strand
CGCAGCGGAGCCGGGGAACCAGGGCGGGTCGGCGACGGGCCCGTCGAGAAAGAGGACCGCGCCGGGCGCCCTGCGGAGAACCTCGGCCGCCACCGCGGTCTCGAGCGCGACCAGCGAGGCCTCAACCGCCTCCTCCGCCCCGGGGCCCGACGCATCCACCGCCACCACAGCCGCTAGGTGGAGCGGCTCACCGCCCCGCCCAAGCGGCACAGCCGCCGCGTGGAGCACGGCAACGAGGCGCTGCCCCCAACGCGTCCGAGCCAGGCCCCCGTCAACCCCGTAGACCGGGCCACGGGGCTCCACGGGGGCCAGGCGGCGGAGTAGGCCACGGCGCTCAGCCTCCCCGAGAAGCCTCTCAGCGAGGCCACGGGCCTCGGCGGCGGCCTCCACGGCGGCCTCGACGCTCCGGGCCAGCGCCTCCTCCAGCGCCTCCCCGAGGCTACCACGCGGCGAGGCAGCGAGGCCCCGGAGAAGCCTCTCGGCGAGACCCATCAGCGAGACCCACCACCGACCCGGGGGGCAGCGGGCCGTAAATTGAGGAGCCGGGGCCCCGGGGGCCGCTGCCCTGGGGGCTACTGGGTTGCTGACCAGGCTGAGGCCGGCCGCCTCCAGGCTGCTCGCCAGGATCGCGCCGGTGCTCGCGGCTCTGCCTGCCGACGCCTACACGGTGCTGGGGCTCGCGGCCGTGGCGCCCTACCTCTACGCTGCGTGGCTCCGCCGCCCGGTGCTCGCCGCCGCCCTCCTCCTGTTGAGCGCTGCCCTGGACGCGCTGGACGGCGCCGTGGCGAGGGCCCGGGGCGAGGCGGGCCCCAGGGGCGCCTACCTCGACAGCCTCCTCGACCGCGTCGCGGACTCCCTGTACGCCCTCGGCCTCCTCCTCATCGGGCACGGGGCTGTGCTCGTCCTCCTCTACGCGGCGGGGAGCCTCCTGGTGAGCTACGCGAGGGCCCGCTACGAGAGCCTCGCCGGCAGAAGCATGGAGGGAACCGGCGTCATGGAGAGGGGGGACAGGGTGCTGGCGCTGGCCGCGCTCCTCGTGCTCGACGCCTACCTGGGCGCCGCGAGGGGCGACTACCTGCTCGCCTTGCTCACCCTCCTGGTGTGGCTCACCTTCCTCCAGAGGCTGGTGAAGGGGTACCGGGAGCTGCCCAGGACGAGGAGCACCGGGAAAACAACGGGGATGGGCTAGCGGTTGAGGAAGCGCTCCAGAGCCCCTATCAGCTTCTCCACCAGCTCCTCGGGGTCCTCGAAGCCCCTCATTATCCTAAGGCTCGGGTACTCGGGTATACTGTTGTCGAGCTCGTAGCGCAGCCCCCCACCCACCAGGTGGAGCAGCTCGAAGGCGTCGCGGATTGCCCGTATCGTGTCCTCGCCCGCCTCCTCCCCGGTGCCCGGCAGCGGCACAGTCACGACGAGGTCGTAGCCGCTGCCCTCCAGGGACTCAGCGACCTCCACGTAGACTCCGCTGTCTAGGTGGATGCGGGTAGCCTCGCCCTCGGCCTCGAAGCTCACGCCGCGCTCCTTCAGCCACCTCTGCAGCCTGTTCGCCCACTCCTTCTTCGAGGCGTGGCCCGGTATCCCGTGCTCCATGTCCTCCGCCACTGCGCCGCTCACCCCACGGGGCCCCTCGTCCACGAGGAGGCCCCTGGGGCGTGGCTCCCCGGGGTCTATCAGTGCCTCGGGGCCCCTGGGGCCGCGGTGAAGGGGGCTAGCCCGCGGAGTGGTAGTAGATGACGTAGGTGTCCTGGTCGTCGTATATCTCCTGGGGCGCGACGCCGTCGAGGTACTTGAGGGTCCAGCCGGGGTTCGCGTCTATGTCTGGGCCGCCTGCGGCCTTGTACGCCGCCCAGGCTAGCTCGCTGCAGTAGTAGCTGTCGCCGTAGACCTCCTTGGTGAACCAGGCGTAGTCGTAGGGCTTGCCTAGCTGCTGGAGCGCGAAGGCTACCGCCGCGTCCCTGACCTCCTGGCTAGTGTTTACCCGGAGCACCGCCACGGTGTCGTAGCGCTGGAGGAACTCGGTGAGCGTAACCAGGTGCACACCAATGCCAGGCATCGCCTCCACGACCACCCAGTCGCCGAGGCCGGGGTCGTAGTAGGCCACTATGCCCACGTGGGTCCAGTACCCGGGTATCAGGGGATCCGTGACAGGGCTGTGGCCTATGACCAGGTCGCCGGGGACGAGGCCCACGGGGTAGGGGTGGGTGTAGCCGCCGCCACCGCTGCTGCTGAACGCCCCCGCGGCGGGGGCGCCGTGCGCCAGGACGAGCGCGAGGAGTAGAGCCGCTGCCGGGACCAGGCTGCGGGGCCTCATGGCCTCCACTCCTCCTCGTCCACCGCCAGGCCCACCGGGGGACAAGTGTCTAACCATTCAACTTGTTCAAGGATGAGGATAGC
>JALUFI010000258.1 GCA_027043685.1 Pyrodictiaceae archaeon | reverse complement strand
CAGCCCCGCCCTAACACCCCCACACGGCCATAAGGTAAGGAACAGCGAGCCCAACGGGTGACACTCCATGAACACCCTCCGCACCCTCGCGGCGCTAGCCACCCTAGCCCTCATGATACTACCCGCCATAGCACCCCTACTACCAGCCAGCCTCAAGCCAGTAGCGGCCGCAGCAGCACAGACAGAACAACCATACATCAAAACAACCGTCGACAGCTACGACCGGATCATAGGCTGCGGCAGCGACTTCAAGGTCATGATCTACGACCCCAACGCCAGCACCTCCACAGTCTACGCCAACGTAACCGTGGCCGGCAACCTAAACAAGAACGTAGAGTTCGCGTATGACAGCAACACCGGCTACTACGTAGCCGAGTTCAAGGTCATAGGCCTAACCGCCGACTGTACCAAGGCCTACGTAGAGCAGGTCTACCCCGTCAACAGGACGCTCACCGGCACCCTAACCGAGAACCAGCAGATGGTAGTAATCTACAAGGCCAGCAACGGCCAGACCCTAACCGCCGCACTAACCTACAAGACCTTCGAGATAATAATAAGGGGCCGCCTACACAACGGCGCCTACTGGATACCCAGGCTCCTCAACGTCAGCCTGCCCAGCGGCAAGTACCTAGCAGACCTATACGCCGCCCAGAGCGAGTGGCGCCTACTACTACCCGGCTACACCGGCAACAACGCCACCGTCCTACTAGTAGTCAAGGACCTTGACACCGGCTACAAGACCAACGCCACCATAGTCTTCGTACGTGAGGCCGCCGGCAGCCCCTACTTCAAGCCCAAGAACGCCACCGAGGCCAAGAAGATAACCGAGATGCTGATCAACGTCAGCAAGCAGCTGCAGAACACCTACTACATACGCGGTACTAATTTCAACAACCCGCTAGTCTACGGCGACACCGTGCTAGCCCAGGCCGCAATATATGAGACCGGCCAGACCACAAAGCCCGCGAGAATAAACATATTCAAGAGCGACGCCATAGTCACCTACCAGGCCACCAGCCCCACCAAGCCAATAATAGTAACCATATACGACGCTGACGCCGACCTAAACGCCACTAACACAACCGAGAACATGACCGCCGAGATAGGCTCCTGGTTCAACATACTAGCCAAGCACTTCGAAGGCAACCTAGCAGCAGCCGACCCAGTACTCAACCTAAGCATAGTGGAGGCTGGCCAGAACGGCGTGTTCAGGGTAGTAATTGACCCGCTGAAGTACGCCAAGTACCTCTACCCGGCAGTCATAAACGAGCACGACAACGTAATCAACTGGCACATGCTAGACCTACGCGTAGACAGCGAGACCACCTACCTCTGTAACAAGTTCGACGGCGACGTAGTAGGCAAC
Organism: Pyrodictiaceae archaeon; assembly: GCA_027043685.1. GTDB lineage: Archaea > Thermoproteota > Thermoprotei_A > Sulfolobales > Pyrodictiaceae > QNYQ01. Next base: position 7,277 of record JALUFI010000258.1, on the reverse strand, counting down.
CCTGCCATAATAGTGCCGTTCCACACCATGAACTTCAGCGTGCTAGAGAAGCAGGTAACGATAAGGTACCAGTACCAGTGCTGCCCCATATCCAAGATAACCCTACACGTAGTGGACGCTGACAGCGACCGCGTATTCCCGCCCTCCGACGTAGTGGCCCGCGGCGAGGTACCGCCAGGCACACCGATAGCCAACATATGGATCAACTACACCTACTACGACCCAGCAACGGGCCAGTACGTGATAACAAGCCTGCCAGCCTACAACCTAAGCATCTACGCCGTCATGAAGACCCCTGACAACAAGACCATAGAGGTACCGGCAACAACGATCAACAACGCAACGCTGTACCTAGCATTCCACCACGTAGCACCTAACACAATAGAGCTACAGATCAACCTAACACTCATCAACTGGACCAAGCTCAACGAGTACGCAGCCGCTAACGGCCTAACCATAACCGGTATCAAGGTCTACCTAACTGACAGGTTCGCTGTCAACAAGCAGCAGATGCCCGAGCCCTACACAGCTAGCGGCTACACCAAGATACAGACAGTCAGCATAAGCATCGACCGCACAGTGATACCTATAGCCGACAAGCTAACCACCGCCACCGGCGCACCCAACGCCGACGTTGACACGCCTAACGGCAACACCGCCCAGATAGTACACGTGACGGTAACTGATGACGGCAGGAACTTCAACTGCTGTAAGGTCGATAGCATAAACAACACTGAGGTCCGCATAGAGCTGATAAAGACCGACAAGAACGGCCGCACGCTGATATACGTCGCTGGCAACGGTAAGATAAGCATACCGCTATACCAGATCAACCCAGACGGCACTAAGGGCAGCCAGGTAGGCGAGTGCTACTTCGAGCTAAGCAACCTAACCGAGACTGGCGCCAACACTGGCGTCTTCACCGGCGTGCTGAAGATATACTATGTGAACGCCACCGACGGCCTAACCTACGCTGGCTGCCCGAGTAGCTGGCTAAACGGCAGCATACTGAAGCTGACCTACATCAGCCCGACTCTAGGCAGGGCCAGCGTCAGCGCAGTACTAGCCTTCGAGGACGCCAAGATAATGGTGGTAGATCCCAACAACTGGAACAAGGAGATAACCAACGTCAAGTTCGGCACCCCGGTAAAGGTGATAGTCTACGACCCTGACGCCAACCTGGACAACCAGGCAGCCGAGGGCGTGCGCGTAGAGTACAAGGTCTACACGCTAGGCGGCAAATACGTCACCGGCTACCTATGGATCTACCAGCTACCCAACGAGACCGACACCGCCTGGTTCCGCGGCAACGCCACCCTGAGGGACGCCTACTACGCCTTCAGCGGCAGCAACCCGGCACCCGGCAGGATAGTGCCGATAAAGTTCGGCAGCCAGTACGTCAACATGACGCTATACGACGAGGTCTACATTGACTTCAACCTGCTGAACGACTACAGCAATGCGCCAAACGTAATATTACCAAGCCCATGCAGCTACTGCATGTGGATCAACTTCACCTACGTCGACCAGACGCCGAACAACGCCAAGGCTATACAGCTAGCGCAGAGCCTGATACCGAAGTTCGTGGCCTCCAACAACGGCCAGCCGCTAGACTGGGCAGCGGTGATAGGCGGCTGCGTGAGCCCCAAGGTGCACGTGGCCAGCGTGCACGTGGAGCCCAGCAAGGGCCAGATATACCTCTACTACACTGTCGACGACGCTGATGCGCAGGCAGTGATAATGAAGAAGATGGAGGAGGAGTACAACAAGAGCACCATATGGCAGGACGTGACCAACAAGACCGGCGTACCCGCGACCGGCATAACGATGTTCAAGATAGTGCTAGTTGACAGCGACAAGAACCTCTACGTAGACCAGGACGACGCTAACACGCCGTACGGCAGCGCCACCGCGCCGACGCTGGGCGAGTATCTGCTGAAGCACATCTGGATAAGGATACAGGGCATAAGCCTAGCGATAACGCTCTACGATCTACAGCAGTACACCGGCTACCCGATGACGATAACCGAGGTGGCGCCTGGCGTCTACGTGATAGGCAACTTCAGCCTCGAGAACATAACCTACTACCTAGCCAGCCAGCTCAACATAAAGGTGAGGGACCCGGCGCAGCTGCTAGCAGGCAAGAAGATCTACGTCTACTACGGCGACGACGCTGCCCAGTGCCCGCCGAGCCCGGCCCAGTGCAGCGCTGCAGGCGCAACCGTAATGGTGTGGACTAAGGCGCTGGACATGAATGGCACCATACAAGTGGTTGACGCTACCACTGGTAAGCCGAAGCCCTACTACAGCTGCAGCTGCCCGCTAGGCTCCAGCAGCTGCCCGAGCGGCGGTGACGTCGTCAAGGCCACCGTGACCGACATAACGCTGCTAGACCTGTACCACCAGGCAATGGTGAGCGGCTACTACGACCTATTCTACAGCGCCAATGACACCAAGATACTAGCGCTAATGATAACCTGGCCGAACAACGTGCTGAACTGGAGCGGCTACAACCTCTTCGACGTGATAACCAACACCACCGCTGGCTACAAGCTAGCCAACAACGTCGGCTTCGGCAACCCTGTGATATGGCTCAAGGAGACCAGCGACGGCGTCTACATACCGGTAGTAAACATGACCGCGATAGCTAGGATATTCTGCAGTGGCAGCACCGGCGCTGGCAGGATAATAGCGGCGAGCGGCGAGAACGTGACCTTCTACTACTACGACCTGGCTGGCAGCAACGGCAAGAGCTACACTGCCGAGTACACGATATACGTCGGTGCGCCGCCGGTCCAGGTGCCGCCGAACAAGGCCAGCAACGTAACCGAGACCATGACCTACCTGCTGCAGGGCAACAAGTTCGTGCCGGTGGCGACGCTGAAGGTAGGGCAGCCGGCCTACATATCGATAAAGCTAGAGTACAACCCGACGACGATGAAGCAGGTGCTGAAGAACCTGGGCGGCGCTGGTGACGCCTTCTACGTGCTGATATTCGTGGAGTACAACAGCACCGGCAAGCTGGCGATCGATGCCGTAAGCCCGGCGTACGGCTTCCAGCCAGTAAGGGTAGGCGATATGACCACTGGCTTCGGCTTCACGCCGCTGAAGCCTGGCACCTACAAGATAGTGGTAGTGCCGGTGCTGTCGCCGGACAACCCGGTGCCGGTCGGCAGCGCCAAGGAGATAGTGGTTACTGTGACCCAGTAAGGGGGCCAGCAAGGCCTCAGTGAGGGCTAGGGTGTTGATTACCCCACCCGTTTTTTGCGCTTCCAGAAGCTCGCATCGCATTTTGTCTCGGTTTTCCTCCGTCCCACTTGGGCCTCAAGGGTTTAAATCCCAGGCTCCAGGGACTGTGCGTGTGGAATACCGCCCTAGCTGGGTTAGGCTCAGGGGGCATGAGGGTAAGGGTGAAGCCGGTATGAAAGGCATGTATAGGTACTTTGTGGCTTCTGCGCTCCTCGCGGCGCTTCTGCTCCCGGCAGCCGCTGCCGCGGCTAGCAATGTTGCAGTCAGCGGTATAGTGAAGTTCTACAGCGATAAGGCGAGTTACTACCCTAACTCCGACATTAAGCTTGTGGTCGAGTTCAGTGCACCCTTCAACGGTACAATAGTGATACGTGTAACCAATGCTAAGGGCAAGGTTGTTGCATTCGCTAGCGCCAATCTGCGTGACGCTACTAAGTACGTATACGTGTACAAGCACAATGAGACCACTGACGGCATAGGCACCTTCACCGCTGAGCTGACCTATAGTGGCCAGGCGCTGATAGCTGGGCAGTGGCAGACCGTGTATAGCGCGCAGCCGATTAAGATAACCTTCACTGTGGCTCCCAGCTACAGCATCAAGGGCTACGTTGTCGACGAGAACGGCAAGCCAGTGGCTGGTGCCTGTGTCTGCGTGAAGGAGACCGGCGCTAAGACCATGACCGGGCAGGATGGCAGCTTCGTGGTGCCGGTCAGCAGCCCTGGCCGCTACACGATAATGGTTGAGAAGACTGACTACATGCCTAACATGACTATGGTTGAGGTCACTAAGGTGGGTGTGACGGAGATCAAGAACCCGATAGTGATAAAGAGCCAGGTGTACGTGATAAAGAAGCTGATGAAGACTCAGGAGGAGATTGCTAAGACGCTCAACGACATAGCCAGCAAGGTGAGCGACCTGGCAACCAAGTATGACGCTCTAGCTAAGAGCGTGAACGACCTAGCCTCGAAGCTGAGCAGTCTCCAGAGCACGGTGCAGCAGCAGGGCAAGAGCATCAGCGACCTCCAGAACGCGGTGAGCCAGCTGCAGGGCCAGGTGAAGGCCCTGGCTAACCAGGCTGCCGCGCTTGCCCAGCAGGTCAAGAACCTGACCCAGGAGCTTGAGACCAAGTACGCTACCAAGGACTACGTGGACACCAAGGTCGCTGACGTGAAGACTGCTCTGGACCAGCTGAGCGCGCAGCTGAACAGCCTGCAGCAGCAGCTCAGCCAGCTCTCCAACAAGCTAAACAACATAGCTAATGAGCTTGAGACCAAGTATGCTACGAAGGACTACGTCGATGCCCAGGTATCTGCTGCGAAGAAGGAGGTCATGGACAAGCTGGGCAAGGAGATAGCTGACGTGAAGAACAGGCTCGATGACCTGCAGAACAAGCTGACCAACCTCCAGAACACAGTGGTGCAGCAGCTAGGGCAGCAGATGCAGCAGGCGCTCAATAACGCCAACAGTGCCAGCAAGTGGGCGCTCGCTGCCGTGGTGGTGGCGATAATAGGCATCATAGTGGCCATCTATGTGGCCGTCCGCATGATGAAGCTGACGGCCGCCTAGCGCGCGGCACCCGGGGCGCCGCGGGGCGCGTAGCAAAAGGGATACCCATGTTTTTTCCCGGGGGCTCGTTGAGGCGGGCCTCTACTCTCCCTCTCTCCGTCCACCTATTCTAGGTGCCCCATGTCTCCTCTTGGGGTGTCTCGCCGGGGGCTGGTTTCGTGGATTGTTTATTGGGTGGCGTGTCCCTCTCCTCTTCTCGTTTCGGAGGTTTGGTGTCGTGGCCCACGGTAGGCCTAGGCCTGGGGAGGGTGTGGAGGTCTTCTTCCGTCCCCGTGGCATCGCGGTTATCGGTGCTGCCCGGGAGCCTGGGAAGGTTGGCTACATGGTTCTCTATAACTTGAAGAACAGCTTCCGTGGTCCGTTGTACCCTGTTAATCCGCATGCTCGTGAGATTCTCGGTCTCCGTGCCTATCCCTCGGTGCTCGATGTCCCTGACCCGGTTGACTTGGCGGTTGTTGCGGTTCCGGCTCGTGTTGTGCCCAGGGTTGTTGAGGAGGCTGGTAGGCGTGGTGTGAAGGGTGTTATCGTGCTTAGTGCTGGGTTCAGGGAGGTTGGTGGGGAGGGTGTTAGGCTGGAGGAGGAGCTTGTGGAGATTGTGCGGCGCTATGGGATGAGGATGGTTGGGCCTAACTGTATTGGTGTCTACTCGCCCTCGACTGGTGTTAATGCGACGTTCTTTGACCCGTCTAGGCAGGGGTTTCCGGGTCCGGGGCCGGTGGCTTTCCTTAGCCAGAGTGGCGCCTTGGGGGCTGCGGTGCTTGACTGGGCTGAGATGAGGGGGGTTGGTGTCAGCAGGTTCGTTAGCCTGGGGAACAAGGCTGATGTTGATGAGGCTGACTTGCTTGCGTACCTTGTGGGTGATGAGGAGACGCGGAGTATTGCTATGTATATTGAGGGTGTGGAGGATGGGGCGCGGTTCCGCAGGGCTTTGGAGGAGGCTACTGTGGTGAAGCCCGTGGTTGCTTTGAAGGCTGGGAGGAGTGCTGCTGGTGCTAGGGCGGCTGCGAGCCATACGGGGAGCCTTGCGGGTAGCTACCGTGTCTACATGGCTGTGTTCCGGCAGACGGGTGTGGTTCCGGCGGATACGCCTGGTGAGATGTATGGGTTCGCGCTGGGCCTGGCGCTGCAGCCCCCGATGGCGGGTGACCGGGTGGCGATAATTACTGTTGGCGGGGGTAGTGGCGTGATGGCTTCTGACTGGCTGAGCAGCGTGGGTCTCCGTGTCCCGGAGCTTAGCCCCGGGACGCAGGCCCGTCTCCGGAGGGTGTTGCTGCCGTTCGCTAGTCCCAGGAACCCGGTTGACGTGACTGGCTCCGCGAGGGATGAGCACCTGGTGGAGGCGCTGCGCATCGTCGCTGAGAGCGGGGAGGTGGACGCGGTTATGCTTATCCCGTACTTCAACCTCGCGGGTATTAGTAACGAGCTGCCCGCGAAGGTGGCCCGGGTTGTCGCTGAGCTGCGGAGGCAGGGGGTGATGATACCCATAGTGGCCCCGGTGGTTGGGGGTAGGAGGGCCTGGGAGATAGCCAGGAGGCTCGAGAGGGAGGCCGGTGTACCCGTCTACGGCTCCGAGGCTGAGGCGGCTAGGGCTCTCTGGGCCCTAAGGGTATACGGTCGCTGGCTCCAGCGGCGCGGCGCCCTGGAGGACTACCTGGAGAGGTACCGGCGCTGGGTGCTCGGGGGAGGCGTCGGGGCTTGAGAGCCGGGTCCTGGCCCCTCCTGCTCATCGTCCTCCTCGGGGCCGTGGCTGCCGCTGCCGTGCTCCTCCTCGGTCACCGCCTCCAGGCGCAGCGGCCCATGGTGGCCTATGCTCCCTGCCTCCGTCCAGGGGCCCTCCGGCTCCTCGAGGAGGCGGCGGGGAGGCTCGGCCTTCGCCTGGAGCCCCTGGGGCTTGATGCTGTTGCCTCTACGCGTAGCCCTCCCCGCGTCTACGTGGTCGACGCCTCCAGGTGCCCGGTCCGGGGGGCCGCGGAGGCGGCTGCCAACGTGCTGTGGTGGGGCGGCGTCGTGGCTGCTGTGGGGACGCCGAGGGAGATCAGCAGGATGTTTCACAGCGAGAGGAGGGTGATAATGCCCTACCCGCTACCATACACGAACGCCACTATAATCTACGTCATCCATGTGGTTGGCCATAGGTGGATGAACATCAGCGGCAGGGTCTACAATGTCTCCTCGCCGGAGGCGCTCTGGTTCCCCCTCAACGAGTGGGGCGCCTGGAACGCGCTCCGCCGCGCAGCCCAGTGGGCGGGGATACCGGTGGCTGCTCCCGCCGAGACGGCGGCGCCCAGGAAATAGAGGCAGCCTCCGGCTCCTCTACGCCCCCACCCGGGGCCGGTGGGGATGCCCGGTGGAGGCCCCCTGGTGAGCCCCGGGTGGGGGCGGGGCGGTGAGCTGCGAGGGCGAGGCCGAGGCCCCTCCTCCTATGCCTCGCCGAAGCACCGGTCCCCTGCGTCGCCCAGGC
>JALUFI010000257.1 GCA_027043685.1 Pyrodictiaceae archaeon | reverse complement strand
CCGTTGCCGCTGCCCCGCGGCAGCTCCCCCCGGGCCCCGGTGTAGCGGGCCCGGAGCTTGGGGCCGCCCTCCATGAAGCCCTCGGGGTAGTACATGTCCTCCAGGCCCGTGAAGCCGTGGGAGACGAGGAGGCGGCCGAGCCTGGTCGCCTCGGGCGGGACGCCCCTCTCCAGCTCCCGCTCCGTCTCCCGGTCCCCCACGTACTCGATGAACAGGGTCTCGCCCGGCTCCATGGCGGCCGCGAGGGCCTGGAGCAGGGCCCTCTCGAGGCCATGACTCTGGGCGAGGCCCCAGTCGACCCCGTAGACCTCGACCCAGCCCCGGTAGTAGGGGGGCCGGCCCTCGAAGACCCTTATGTAGGCCAGGTGCCTGCCCCTGTAGAGCACCTCGAAGTCATGCATCTCCCTTATCCTTGGCTTGCGTAGCCGGAGCACCTGGAACCCGTGGGCCGCCAAGAGGTTGGCGAGCGTCTCGGCGTCCGGCAACACGCATCAACCCACGCCCAGTAGACCCCCGGGGCCAGGCCTCCCACATCCACCCGGTGGGGGTGGAGCTCTGTCCCCTGCCAGTCCCACTGCCGGTGGCGTTGCCGGTGACGTGCAGTGGGCTAAAGCCCTGACGCCCCGGTGAGCCTTTGCAGCAGCCGCTGGGCCCGCTCCCTCACCTCGCGGAGCCTCTCCGCGTATAGGTCGCCCCCATGGCTATCCATTACGACTGTGAGGGGGCCGAAGTCGCGGACGCGGAGCAGCCACACAGCCTCCGCCATGCCCAGCTCCTCTAGCCAGTAGACGGCCTCCACCCTCTCCACGGCCTCCGCTGCGAGCACCGCCGCGCCGCCGGTGAAGACCGCGTAGACCGCTCCATGGCGCTGCAGCGCCCTCCTCGTGGCCTCCCCCATGCCGCCCTTCCCTATAATCATCCGGACACCGGTCAGCTCCAGGAAGAGGGGCTCCACCGGCTCCATCCTCGCGCTCGTGGTGGGGCCCGCCGCGACTATCTCCCAGGAGCCGTCCGGCCTCCTACGGGCCACCGGGCCCGCGTGGTAGACCGCGAGGCCCCGGGGGTCGAAGGGGAGCCGGCCCCCGGAGCGGAGCAGCTCGATTATCTTGCGGTGAGCAGCGTCGCGGGCGGTGAACACGAGGCCGGAGAGGTAGACCACGTCGCCGACGCGGAGCCTCCTAGCCTCCTCCTCGCCTATCGGCGTCTCGAGCCGATACACAGCCAAGACGCACCGCCCCCACTAGTGGAGACGCCCCTGGCTGTGAAGGAGAAACCCGGGCCGGGAAACTGGAGCTTCCTACGCATGCAAAAACACTGTATTGTATCGAGTGCGTCTAGGCGGTGGTTAGGACCGCTACCGCGGCGCTGGGGACCTGGACGCGGAGCCCGAGGCTCTCCCACGCCCTGAACCTGTGGCCAGCTGCCTCGGCGCCTAGGTACTCGACGCGGCCCTCGGCGCCGTAGACCACGTCTATCAGGGCGGGCTCCAGGGAGACCACGACGACCTTGTCGTCGCCTAGGAGCGGGTGACGTATCACCTTGGCGAACCTCTCCACCCTCGAGAGCTCCGCCACACCGCTCTTCTCGTGGACCACGAGGAGCCTGGCGTACCGCCTCGGCGACACCACGACGGCGTAGGGGCCCCGCGCGCCCTCGGCCTCCAGCGCCGCCACGGCGCGGGCCACGTCCTCCACGGCCTCGCCGGGCCTCTCCCAGGAGCCCAGCCTCTCCTCGAGCCTCCCCTCAGCGGCGAGCAGCGCGTTCAACACTGCCCTCTCCTCCGAGAGGGCGAGCCTCCTCGCGGCCTCGACCACGAGTGGCGCGTAGGCATCCACGCCGAGCCTCCTGGCACGGGCAGCAACCCTCTCCGGGATAACGAACTCAACACTGTGCTCCTCCAGGGGCACCAGCACCTCGGCCTCGACACCGATGTAGTCCGTCTCCAGGCCCGGCCTCACAGCCACCGCGTAGTCCACGCCCTCCCCCAGCCTCGTGGCCGGGAGCACGCCGAGCAGGACACGGGACCCCTCAAGGGCGCGGCGGAACACCTCGGCGACACGCTCCTCGAAGCCGCTCCCCGGCGGGTCGCTGGCAGCGGCGCCAGGGCTACCGGGGTTACCGGAGGCGGCGGCGGGGGAGCCTGGAGAGGCTCCGCCGGGCAGCGGGGGCTCCGAGACACCCCTCCCGCCGAGAAGCTCGGCGGCCTCACGGTAGCCCCGGGCAAGCTCCTCCGCCTGCCCAGGGTCGAGCTTCAGGAGGAGGGAGAGGAACTCACCGACGTGGGTCCTCTCCTCCCTCGCAACGTCCGCAAAGAGCCTCCGGGCCTCCTCGCTAGGCGCAGCCCGGGCGACCTGCTCGTAGAAGCTGATAGCATCGAGCTCAGCGATTATGGCTAGACGCAGGGCGTCAACAAGCC
>JALUFI010000256.1:2034-2417 GCA_027043685.1 Pyrodictiaceae archaeon | reverse complement strand
ACCTGGTGCTAGAGAACGGCCTACTGCTTCTCGACAGTAGGCCGTTCTCTAGCACCAGGTCGAGCCTCCCAGCAGCCGTTGCGAGGACATAGTCCACCGCGACCGGCTTGAACATATCGCTCACGTCATAGACTAGGCTCAGCCTGCCGCTCTTATCCGCGTGGAGCACACCCATGTAGGGGTCGAGGCCCGCGTAGACCAGGCTCCTCTCAACCACGCCGTAGAGGATCGCGTAGCCGTAGCTGAGCGCCGTGTTGAACACGTCGCCGCCCCTGGGGATCCTAGCCGTGAACCCGAGGTCGCCCGGCAGTATCCTTGCCAGGCTCCTCCAGTAAACCCTGGCCGCCTCCGCCTCTATGCCGCGAATCCTCTCCCTGGAGAGG
>JALUFI010000256.1:0-2024 GCA_027043685.1 Pyrodictiaceae archaeon | reverse complement strand
AGGGCGTCGAGGCCCATGGCATCCCCGCGTAGCTGCTCAGCGCCCCGCAGCCTCGCCAGCCTCCTCAATACCTGGGCCTGGTTGAACAGCTTGGAGGCGACGATCTCCCTGGCGACCCGTAGCCCGAAGCGCGTGCCCGCCAGCCTGCACTGGGCGAGCCTCGCGGCGACAGTGCGGTTAACATGCGGCGGGTACAAGCGGGCCACCACGTCCCCGCGGCCATCGACGAAGACTAGGTCTATGCCGCGCTCAGCCATCCAGGCGACAGCCGCGGAGGTCAGCCTCACAGACCTACTAGCCACAACCACCTGCTCCAAGTCAACCGGCGCCACGACACTGCCGCCGCCCGGCGTGGCGACAACGAGGCCGCCGTCGCGGACCCGGAGGACAGCCCCCCTCTCAGCCACTACCAGCCTGGCCATGGCACACACCCCAGAACGGGCAGCTCCTGGGGCATCCATCGGCGACGCCGGGATCCTCCCTTGAGGCGATGATGGAGGCTATCATGTCCCTCCTGTCGAGGAAGCGGCGCCGGAGCCGCGAATCTATCCGTACAAGCCTCCACTCGAAGCCCACACCGCCACCCTGGATACGTACACCCACCACGACCCCGTAGTCGACGGGGCTCCTCGTCCAAGCCTCGACAGCCATAGCGTAGCCTGCTAGGGCCAGCTGCTTCCTCCACCACCACGTCCCCCCATTCCCCGCCACAACCACCTCGACGGGCGTGTAGCCTACCAGCAGGTCCGGCCTAACGGTTCCGAGGCCGAGGGCGTCGCCAGGGATCGCGGGCTCGGCCTCAACCGGGAGCCCCTCCTCGAGGGCCACACGGTAGCGGAGATAGCCCTCCTCCAGAACCCTCTCATAGACCCCGGCCGCATCGTCATCCACGTTCAGCTCCCGTAGCTTCTCCCTCAGGGCCTCCACCGCCTCCCCGTAGCCCGCCCGGAGCCGGAAGGGCAGCATGAAGGCCTCATGGACGAGCCTCCCTACAGTCAACGCAGTATTCTCGGGGCTACGTATCCCCGCGACGCGGCGCAGGTAGACGTCCCTCCCAGTCCTGCAGGGCGTGGTGACCTCCGAGACACTCACCCTGACACCATACCTGGGCCCCACCTCGTCGAACAGCCAGCCACGGGGCTCCGCCTCAAACCCCCTGCTATGGAGCATCTCCTCCCAAACCCTACGTGGAAACACAGGCGGCTCACCGAGTACAGAGGAGAGTGAATGAACAAGCCAATACCGCAACCTCCCGTACATCCAATGAACACCATTGGGGATCCCGGAGAAGCCTCCTCACACAACACACCACCCGGTTCCTTATTCGCTGGGTTCTCCCTGCCGCGGCGCCGGCTCCATCCGCCGCCCGGGGCCGCTCCACATAGCCGCCATGCGCCCGGGCCTCATCGCCAATTCCGCGGCTCAGGGAGCAGCGAATACAGGGACGCCAGAGATAAAGAACCCCCAGGAAACCCCAAGAAGGAATACAAAACAGAAACGAACACAAACACCCAAAAGGGAATAGAAAGATACGGTATGCTATGTACATGTAGGCGTGTGACGCTGTTTCACAAACACCCAAAAGGGAATAGAAAGCACCAACCCAGCAGCCAGCCCAGACACAGCAGGCCAGTCAAACACCCAAAAGGGAATAGAAAGGCACACAGAACAACAACTACACGGTGCACACCATGAGTACAGCAACTCCCCAGCAAACACCCAAAAGGGAATAGAAAGTGTATTACCTTTGTGGATGATAGAGGTGCTTGTGGGGCAGTATCAAACACCCAAAAGGGAATAGAAAGTGGAGGCTGGCCACCGGCATACTGGTCGACGGGACAATGCCATCAAACACCCAAAAGGGAATAGAAAGTCCAGCGCATCAAGCGTGTACTCGTTGAGGCCGAGGACGTGGCCCAAACACCCAAAAGGGAATAGAAAGAGCTACCAATACAAGGTAGCTGCATGACACGATGCGTGGAAAGCAAACACCCAAAAGGGAATAGAAAGGGGTTGTGGTTGTG
>JALUFI010000255.1 GCA_027043685.1 Pyrodictiaceae archaeon | reverse complement strand
GCGCCGGCGAGGATGGGTATGGCCTTCTTCCCGGGGTAGTGCCTCGCCGCCACCTCTGTCTTGGCGAGGAGGGCGCCAACGTCCGCTATCTTCGGCTTCACCTTCACCTCGACCACGTAGATGCTCCTGTCGGTCACGACCAGGAGGTCTATATCCTCGCCGTCTAGGCGGGCGTTGCGGCGCCTCTGCAGCAGCGTCTCACCAGCCGCGCGTATCTCCTCCCGGAGGTCCTCCCACACCATCCTCGCGTAGAGGCTCTCCGCCAAGGCGCCCACAACCATCTCGACATTGCTAAGCCTCCTGTTCATCTCGTTGAGCTTCGCCTCGTGCTCCACTAGTCTCTGCTCTATGCGCTCAAACCTTTCATCGTGCTCGGCCAGCTTCTTCTCAATGGCCTCTAGCCTCCTGTCGTGCTCCAGAAGCTTCTTCTCTATCGCCTCGAAGCGCCTATCGTGTTCTAGAAGCTTTTTCTCAATAGCTTCGAAGCGTTTATCATACTCGAGAAGCTTCTTCTCGATGACCTCGAATCTTTTATCGTGCTCCATTAGCTTTCTCTCTATGGCTTCAAACCTCTTATTGTGCTCCACTAGCTGTCTCTCAATCGTCTCCAGCCTCTTCCTCTGCTCGAGGAGCTCGCGTTCAAGGCTCTCTAGCCGCTTGCCCTGCTCCAGCAGCTGCCTCTCAATCGCCTCGAAGCGCTTGTCATACTCCAGGCTTTTGCGGCGGAGCCAGCGAAGCTCCTCAAGTATCTCCCTCAGGCCAACTAGTCCGGCAACCGCTAGCCTGAACTCCTCGTCCTCCTCCAGCAGCCGCAGCAGCCGCCGCTTGAGCTCACCCTCGTCCACCGCCACAGCGTCGCCACCCGCTACCCAGTGCCCCTTGGGTGAAGGGGCACGGCTCGCCGCAGATAAGCGGCCCGGGGAGACGGCCAGCCTCCACGGGCTCGGCGATGACCACCGCCGTGGACGCTGCGGGGCTCCTGGCGGGTCTCCGGGCCTGTAGGCTGCTCTGGGGCCACCGGGAGGCCCGTGGCCGGGTGCTGCTTCTCCCCGTAGGGAGCCTGGAGGACCGTCCCCGGGGCCCCGTTGCCCTGGACACATTGCTGGCGCTCCTCGTCTCCTGCCTAGCCGCGGAGGAGCTGGACGCGCTGGTAGCGTGGCCCCTCGGCTACGGCTACAGCCCCCTCCACAAGCGCTGGGCGGGCCCCAGGAGCCCCGAGGCCCTGGGGAGACTGGTCGCCGAGATAGTTGAGGGGCTCCAGGGGATGGGTGCCTCCGCCGTAGTGGTCGTGGATGGCCACTATGGGCACCGAGGCGCCGTCCGGGCAGCCGCAGCGGCCGCCGGCGCGGGCTACGTCAACGCCTGGGAGGCCCTCATAGAGGAGACCAGGGCGCGGAGCCTCGGGGAGCAGCTCCGCCTCGAGGAGGAGCTCTGGGAGACGCTCGCCTCCGGGAGGCTCCACCCACTGCTCCGGAGCGCCGCCGAGAGGGTAGCCGGGGAGGCAGGGAGGCTCCTCGGTGGGAGGGCTCGGTGAGGTGTCCGGTCACCACGGCCCCGCCCACGGGGCTCTGCGGAGGTGCATCCCCAGGGCTCCCCATCGCCCCGGGGGGAGGAGAAGCGGCCGTGCATCCGGCATTAGTTTTCGGCTAGGGGTTGCCGCCTGGCGCCCCTCCTCGGGGAGGAGACGGGGGCCCTCGGGGCCTCGGCGCTGCCTCGCCAAAAACCCGCGTGAACGGCTTCTACACGTGTCTCTGGGGCTTCTCGGCCCCGGGGTTTAGAGCTGGACGTCGAGTACCTGCTTGATCGTGGCTGCTAGGTGCTCGGGCTTGGTGTACCACTTGTCGTAGGTGTACTTCTTGCCCTTGAAGCTCAGCTCCACTATCTCGCCCTTGTCGGAGATGTTCATCACGGTCTGGCCCTCCTTGACCAGCTTCATCGTCGAGCCGACGACCATTACCTTGAGGCCCTTCTCCTTGGCCTTCTCCTTTATGAGGTCCTTGAGCTGGGTTAGGTACTCGCTGGGCATCCTTGCCTCAACCCTCCGGGGCCCCGGCGCCGCCATTTACTGTATTAAAGTATTGCCTTTCACTCGGTGGGCCGGGCTCCCCACCGGGTCTCCTCCGCGACCAGGCCCCGGAACCTCTTCACCGCGGACAGCTCCTCCGGGTCCACGCCTTTCCGGAGCGCCGCCTCAACTGTCGCGACGCCCGCCACCCAGGTGAGCCACACCAGCTTCTCCACCAGTGAGCCGCCGCGCGCAGCGACGCGGAGCAGCCGCGCAGGCTCAGCCTCCTCCGCCACGCGGCCCAGGAGGCTGCTCCAGGGCTCCAGGCCGGGGTCGAGGAGGACGAGGCCAAGGCCCTCCGTGTGCTTCATCGCCTCGAGGAGGTTGTGCCCCGCCTCAGCCAGGTAGGCAG
>JALUFI010000254.1 GCA_027043685.1 Pyrodictiaceae archaeon | reverse complement strand
TATGGTACTGTGAGGGCGCCGAGGAGCCCGACGCCTACCAGCCCTTCCCCGAGAAGTGCCCCGAGGGCACGGTGCCGAAGCTGCTCCGCCGCGTCTCCTACGTCGACGCCCCCGGCCACGAGATACTGATGGCGACGATGCTCTCCGGCGCGGCGCTGATGGACGGCGCCCTGCTCGTGATAGCGGCGAACGAGAGGTGCCCCCAGCCCCAGACCTACGAGCACCTCATGGCCCTGGGCATAGTCGGTGTAGACAAGATTGTCCTGGTGCAGAACAAGGTGGATGTAGTCACCCCGGAGAGGGCTAGGGAGAACTACCGGGAGATAAAGGAGTTCGTCAAGGGCACGTTCGCCGAGAAGGCCCCCGTTATACCGGTCAGCGCGCTCCACAAGGTCAACATAGACGCGCTCCTCATGGCGATAGAGTACATAATTCCGACGCCGCAGCGTGACCCCAGCAAGCCCCCGCTGATGTACGTCGCGAGGAGCTTCGACGTAAACAAGCCAGGCACACCGGTGGAGGAGCTACGGGGCGGCGTCATCGGGGGCGCGCTTATCCAGGGCAGGCTCCGCGTCGGCGACGAGATAGAGATAGTGCCGGGCGTCCGCGTCGAGAAGAAGGGCAGGGTTAGCTACGAGCCACTCGTGACAGAGGTCACGAGCCTCCGCTTCGGCAACCTTGAGGTGGAGGAGGCGAGGCCCGGCGGCCTCGTCGCTGTAGGCACGAAGCTCGACCCAGCGATAGCCAAGGCGGACAACCTCGTCGGCAACGTGGTTGGCAAGCCGGGCCACCTGCCCCCGGTGAGGAACACGCTGACGCTCGAGTACCATATGCTTGAACGCGTCGTGGGCGCAAGGGAGTTCGTGAAGGTGCCCCCGCCCAGGAAGCGCGAAATAGTCATGCTGACCGTCGGCACCGCGATAACCCTCGGAATAATAACGAACGTGACCAAGGACACCATGGAGGTTGCCCTCCGCCGCCCGGTCGCGGCATGGGAGGGCGACCGCGTAGCGATATCGAGGCAGGTGATGGGCCGCTGGAGGCTCGTGGGCTGGGGTATCGTGAAAGGATAAGACGCGTCGCCTACGACACGAGCATACTCCTCCTCCTCTACGAGGGCGTCCCCGTTTTTGACGAGGCAGCCGAGCTACTGGCCTCGAACCCTGAGTGCCTGGTCCCCCGCCAGGTAGTCGAGGAGCTCAAGAGGCTCGCCGCGAGCGCTCCTGGGCTGCACCGCCGCCGGGCAGCCAGGCTAGCCCTGAGCCTCGTGGAGAAGAAGTGCCGCGTAGTGGACGTGGACGGCGCCGGGAGCGCCGACGACGCGCTCCTCTTGCTGGCGCTGCGCAGCCCGGACACGATAGTAGCCACTGCGGATAACGAGCTGAGGAGGAGGCTCAGGGAGCACGGGCTCCCCAACATCTACTACCGGCGCTCCAGGCACGGCCTCATGCTGGAGGCCTAGGCCGCAGCGGCATGGCTCGCCCTCAAACCCTTTTATAGCGCAGCAGCCGCGGCGGCACCAAAGGCTGCTCACCCGCCCCGTGGGGCCGGGGCAGCGCCCAGCCCCGGGGGCGCGTCTTCACGGTCACATCGCTTGCCGCGTCCAAGGGGATATGACTCGTAGCAGGCACCATGGTTACCTGGCCGGGGGCGTGGGCCGCCGTGTACATGGTTTACCGCGTCCGGGACGTGGTCCGGATTCCTCCCTCAATGTTCGGCCTCCCCCTCGAGGAGGCTGCTCTCCGCGTCCTCACCGAGAAGTACGTTGGGACCGTGCACCCGGAGATGGGCGTCATAGTCGCGGTGTTCAACGTCAAGGTGAGCGAGGAGGGCCGCATACTCCCCGGCGACGGCGCCACCTACCATGACTCGGAGTACGAGGTGCTGGCGCTGAAGCCACAGGTGAAGGAGGTAGTCGAGGGAGTTATCACCAACGCGCAGCAGTACGGCGCCTGGGTCAGCCTGGGGCCGGCGGAGGGCCTTGTGCACATAAGCCAGATGATGGACGAGCATGTCCGCTTTGACCCGCAGCGCCGGGCCTTCATAGGTGAGAGGACCCGCCGCATAATAGAAGTGGGCGACGTGGTGAGGGCGAGGGTGATATCGGTCTCGCTCACCGCGTTCCCGGGTAAGCCGAGGATACAGCTCACGATGAGGCAGCCCTACCTGGGTAAGCCGGAGTGGTGGCGCCGGGCCAGGCAGGAGGTCAAGGCGAAGACCCAGTAGAGGGGAGAAAGAGGGGTGGCTGCGTAGAGGGCTCCGCTTGGGGTGAGTGACTCGTGCCCAGGAGGACTAGGAGCCCGCCCTTCAAGGCCTGTAGGCGCTGCAAGAGCCTCGTCCCGAAGGATGCTACCCGGTGCCCCGTCTGCGGCTCCACAGACCTTACCGAGGACTGGGAGGGTGCCTTCATAGTGCTTGACGTGGAGCGCTCGCTGCTCGCGA
>JALUFI010000253.1 GCA_027043685.1 Pyrodictiaceae archaeon | reverse complement strand
GCACGTAGGCCCCCATCCTCTCCGCCCTCCTCCTAGCAGCCTCCGCCGCCACCGACTCGTCTATCACCACGAGGCTTGACTCGCGCAGCAGCCCTGGGTCGAGGCCGAGGCCCCTGGCGGCCTCGAGGGCGGCGCCCCAGTCCCCGCTCCCGTCGCCCTCGGCCTCGCCTGTCCTTGGTTCGAGGAGCCGGTAGCCGAGGGGGTCGGGCCTCGCCAGTGCCTCGCGCAGCGCCTCCCTGCTGGGCCTCACTGCGCCGCACCCCCGGCTTCCTCCGCGGCCCTCCTCAGGGCGTTGAAGCCCCGGTGCTCGAGGAGCTTGACCGCCTCCAGGGGCTCCAGCGGGAGCGGCTCGACGCGGCCGTCGTGGGCCAGGAAGACCCTCCTGGCCTCCGCGGCGAGGCACGCCATGAAGCCCGTTGTGTGGCTGACGAGGAGCACGGCCGCCCCCTGCTTCTCCGCGAGCACCGTCACCGCCTCGGCCATGGCCTTCGCCCAGTCCACGTCGACGCCGCTGTCAGGCTCGTCGAGGAGGGCGACGCGGGGCGACTGGAGCGCGGCGAGGTACAGCTCCGCCCTCCTCCTCTCCCCGCCGCTCATAGAGGCAAGCTCCTTGCCGCGCAGCCCCTCGATACCCAGCAGCTCCGCCACCCTGCTCGCCACGGGCGAGGCGCCGCCGGCGATACGCTTGACCTCCTCCTCGAGGACGCGGAGCGTCACCCCGCGGAGCGGGGGCGGCGACTGGTACGCGTAGACGAGGCCCCTCCTAGCCCTCTCCAGGAGCCCCATGCCCTCCAGGGGCTCACCCATGTAGAGCGCAGTGCCGCCGCGGAGGCGGTACCCCCTGCGCCCAGCGAGGGCTGAGAGGAGGCTCGTCTTCCCCGAGCCGTTGGGGCCGACGAGGAGGTAGACCCCAGGCCCCTCGAGCACGAGGCCACGGACCCCGGCGACGGGCCGGCCACCGGCCTCTACCAGGGAGCCGTCGACGACGAGCAGTGGATGAGCCACGGCCCCTCCCATGGCCAGTGGCTGTAACGCTGTGGGGCCGTGTAGGTGGTTGCCCCTCGCATCTGAGGGGCTCCCGGCTCCGGGTTTATTGGAGGCCCTGGGGCCCTCTAGCTGGCTCGTGGGGGTGCCTTGCCATGGCCGTGCCTCTCGAGGTTGTCGAGGGGTTTGCCCGGCGCCGCGGCCTCCGCTTCGAGAGGGCCGGGGACGCGGTGAGGCTCTGGCACCGGGAGGCCCCGTTCTACATCGAGGTGAGGGAGACCAGCAGGGGGCTCCTCGTCCGGCTGGGCTACGAGGGCCTGAGGGACTACATACGCGAGGCCCTCGACACGGCTGTCGAGGGCGAGGACGTGCGAGGCGAGATAGAGGACCTAGTGGACGAGATGAGCGGCCTCGCATACGAGCTATACGAGGAGCTGGTCAGGAAGGGGTACCGGGCGAGCCTGGAGACGAGGACGGCCGCTATGGACATCCTGGGCGAGCTTGAGGAGGCGGAGGAGGAAGAGGAGTAGCCCCCCGAGGGGTTGCGGGGCTCGGCACCAGAAACCGTCGCCACCGGCCCCCGGCGCGGGGGCCTGCCGCATATCTAGCCCTCCTCACCGCCCCCGGGGGATGCTTACTGGTTGGCGCCGCCGCGCTCCCCCTAATTGGTCGCTGCTGGCCGCCCCTCTCCTCGGAGTGTTGTCTGGGCGGGTGATGAGCCTCCTCTCACCCCCCTGCTGGGAGCCCGTAGGGCTGCTGAGGGCTGGTGGGCTGTGACCGGCCTCACGGTAGCTGACGCCGCCTGCCAGCGCCTGGCCTGGGAGCTGCCGAGGACAGTGTTCGCGGACATGCTTGTCCGGGGCCGTGGCGTTGACTCGCTGCTTCTCCGCACGAGGGGCCTGGGGCCCAGCGGGGCCGGCCCGGGGCAGAGGGCTGTGCTGGAGGTGCTGCTCCGCGACGCCTCCCTCGGCCCCGGCGGGGAGGGCACGGTGGTTGACGAGGCCCCGGTGCCGGGTGACGGTGTCCTCCGGTTCCTCTCGCCGCGGGGCGGGGGAGCGGTGGCCAGTGCCTCGCTTGTCCGGGGCCGTGGGCTCCGCCGTGGGCTCCTCGAGAGGCTTCCCCCGCGCCCCGTGCCCGTCGTGGCTGTCGATATGGGCCTTGTCTGGCGCCACACGGTGGAGGAGCTGAGGAGCCTCCGCGTCCAGCTCGGCGCGGCGCTCGGCGAGGTCCGGCGCTGGCTCTGGGACCCGCACCTCCTCCTCGCAGGCCTGCGCCCCGGGGTGCTGGAGTGGCTCCGGGGCTTCCTCGGCTCCCCCCTGGTGCAGGCGAGCATGCTGCCCAGCGATGAGGCCCTCGTGCTCCGCGGCTACCGCCGCATAGTCCTCCTCGACCCCTCCGCAGAGGAGCCCCTCACCCCGGGGGACGTGCTCGGCGCGGAGGCCTTCATCCTGGGAGGCATCGTGGACCGGACACCGAGGCCAGGTGAGACCGCGAGGCTCCCCCTCCGCGGCCTCTACGAGAAGAGGAGGCTGGAGCTGCGGGGCAGCATCCACGGAGTCCCCAACAGGATAAACGTGCTGGCAGCGATACTCCTCGATGCACGCTACAGGTTCTGCGGCGACGTGGAGAAAGCGATAACCGCCAACATGTCGCCCCGCGACGCCAGGGCCAGGGCCTACGTGGAGATAAGCAGGCTCCTCCGCGGCCGAAGACAGAGGGTCCCCTGGAGCGTCTACTGCAGGCTCCGCAGCTGGCTCCCCCTATCCCCCAGGGACTTCCTCCGAGCCGTCCGGATGGCGGGCGGGGAGCCGCCCACCGGGCCCCCGCCCAGGAGCTGCAGCGGAGACGATAAGGAGGAGCAGCAGTAGCACCGCTACGTGTCACGGAGGGGTGACACAGAGGAGTGGCGCAGCAGAGCGTCACGATACACGTACGCATACCCCGCCGCCTCAAGGAGGAGCTCGACCGCCTAGGCATCAACGTCTCCGAGGAGGTCCGCCGCCTGCTGGAGAGACGGGTCCGCGCCGAGAAGCTCCGCAGGCTCCTAGAGGAGGCGGAGAAGCACCCCATCCGAGTAGAGAAGGACACCACCGCGCTCATCCGGGAGGACCGTGACAAGCGCTGAGCGATCCCCGGGGGTGGCGGCGCCGCGGCCGTCCTCGACGCCTCCCTCATAGCGAAGCTCGTCCTAGAGGAGCCCGGCAGCAGGGAAGCCAGGGCCCTGGTCGCGAGGCTGGCCGAGGAGCTGGAGGAGCTGCGGGCGCCCTGCACAGCACTCGCAGAGGCATCCAACGCGGTCTGGAAGCACTATGCTGTCCACCGGGAGCTGACGAGAAGGGAATACGAGGAGGCGGTCAAGAGGCTCCACGCGCTCTGGCAGCTAATAGAGAGCCGCAGCGCCGAGGAGCTGCTGCCCAGGGCGGCGGAGATAGCGGCGGACACAGGCATAACAATCTACGACGCCCTCTACGCGGCCCTGGCGGAGGAGACACGGGAGCCCCTCTACACCTTCGACAAGAGGCTCGCAAACGCCCTCCAGGGGACCGGGATACCCGTGGAGGCCCTGGAGCCGGGCAGCAGGGGCTAGAGCGGGGATGGGGGCTCGGCAAAGGCCAAACTCTTCACGCCCGTGCCCGGGGGGTCCGCGATAGCTGGTTACATCACAGCCCCGCGGAGGAGACCCCCGGGGGATGCCCCTGGGTATATCCCTTGCCGGCGCGGCTCTAGGCCTCGCCGCGCAGCCTGTACCTGTCCCCGCCGAGGGGCTCCAGGAAGCCCTGCTCCACCAGCATCTCCACCGCGTCCCTGTAGTAGAAGTCCTCGACCTCTATCCCGTACCACTCCCTGAACAGCTTCTTTATCTCGTCCAGGCTCCACTCCCTCTTCCCGGTTTCCTTGCTGTGCTCGCTCAGCATCCTCCGGATGAACTGCGTCACGTCCTCTAGCCTCGTCCAGGGGTACTGGAACCACGTCCAGTCACGGACCTCGAGGTAGTAGTAGTCGGGGCGGAACTTGGCGACGCTGCTTATCCACTGCAGCGCGGCGACGCGTAGCTCGTCGGGCCTCCAGTTTTCCAGTATGTAGTTCTTGGCGAGTAGGAGGGTCTCGCCGGTATCCACTATGTCGTCCACCAGGAGCGCCCGGTGGCCCCGGAGGTCGACCTTGTAGGGGAACCGGAGTATCGCCTTCTCGGCCGCCTTCGCTGCCTCGGTCCAGTGCTGGCTCTGGATGCTGAGCATGTTCGAGACGCCGAGGAAGTCGGCGAGGAGCCTTGCGGGGCAGTAGCCGCCCCTCGCAACCGCTATTATCACGGTCGGCTTGTAGCCGCTCTCCTTAATCCTCCTCGCCAGGCCCCTGCTCCACTCAACAATCTCCTCCCAGGAGACGAGCTTGACCGGCACGCGGGGCATGCCCGGGCCTCACCCCGCGGCCCCAAGCCGCCGTGAGGGCTAAGGGCTTTCCGCCCCTCCACCCCGCCTGCACGGCGGCTCCCAGTCCCGGGGCACGCTCGGCCTCAACGGGATGACGCAGAGGAACCGCGCGCCCCCACTGCCGGCGCGGTAGTCGTGGCCAGCGTTGGGAGGTATGTAGACGAAGTCGCCTGCCTCCACCTGGTACTCCCTGCCCTCGATGCGCACGGTCATGGAGCCCTCGAGGACGTAGATGCCGTGCTCCCAGGGGTGCCGGTGCCACGGGATAACCGCGCCCGGGGCAACCTCGAAGAGCCTAACCGCGAACGTCGGCGCCCCATCCCCCTCCTCGATGAGCCAGCGTATAGACACGCCGGGCACCGGGCTCCCATCCGGGAGCCGGGCTTCCTCAGCCTCCACGTCCAGGGCGCGGCCCAGCTTCTCGCCGCAGGGGCCCCGCACCACGCCCTCCAAGATGCATGCATCACCCCGGGGAGAGGAGGCGCTGCCAGCCGCTGGTAAGCACTGCGCAGCGCCAGGCAGCGGCGGTCGCTACCGGCCCGGCACACGTCACCGGCCCCGGGTCTAGGGGCCTCGGAGGGCTAGGGGAACGTGCTAGGGGGCACGCTCATCCCCAGCCAGCTGGGCGAGTGGCGTGTGCCCCGCCTGACCGACCCGCTTCACAGCCCCGCAGCCGGGTCTCGGCGGGTGTGAGACCGGCGGGGCCCACGAGAGGGGCACCGAAGACCCCGCGGCTAGCCTTATAGGCTCACCGCGGCCCGGCAACGTGTTACCTGGCCCCACGACGCGTTCCCGCCGAGCGAATGGCGTCTCCCCGGTCTCCGCCGCGTGCGGGGCCCCCGGCGTCTCCCCAGGGGTGCGTGACCCCTGCGCGTCATGGGCGTAGACGTGGAGCCTGGCTGCGGCTCCTCGAGGCGATGCTACTCGGTAGCGGTGGTGGAGGACGGCCGCCTCGTCGAGAAGTACGAGCAGGTGCCCCTCCACCGCCTCATAAGGCTCATATGGGAGCTGAGGCCCGACGTCCTCGCAGTAGACAACGTCTACGAGCTCGCCGCGGACGCGAGGGAGCTGGGCCGCGTAGCCTCCATGCTGCCCCCGGAGCTCAGCATAGTCCAGCCCACAAGGCTCCCCGACGGGAGCCTCGTGGACGTGAGGCACCTCGCCAGGCTCGCCGGCCTCGACCCCGGCAGGGGCAAGCCCAGCCCCAGCAGGACAGCGTACCTCGTAGCCCTCCTGGCCTCGATGGGGTACGGCTCCAGGCTCCGCTTCGTAGAGGAGAAGACCAGGATAATCGTGGCCAGGAACCGGCGCCTCAAGCACGGAGGGATGAGCAGCCCCAGGTACCAGCGGAGGGTACGCGCAGCCATACTCCGCGCAGTCAAGGACATCAAGAGGGCGCTTGACAGGAGCAGGCTCGACTACGACCTCATGTTCAGGAAGAGCGGCGGCGGGCTCGACAGTGCAGTCTTCATAGTCTACGCGCCCAGGAGCAGGCTCAACGGCATAATCAAGAGCCACGAGGACACCGATGTGAGAATAGAGGTGCAGCCCGTCTACAGCCACAAGCTCAGCTTCGAGCACCCCGCCGCCCCCCAGGAGAGGGGCAGGAAGCCCTTCATCATAGTAGGCGTCGACCCAGGCATATCCACCGGCATAGCAGCCCTCGACCTCCGCGGCCGCCCGGTCCTCGCCCTGAGCCGCCGCGGCATGGACAGGGAGGAGGTAGTGGAGCTGATAAGGAGCCACGGCATACCAGTAATGATAGCCACCGACGTGAACCCGGCCCCAGACTTCGTCAAGAAGCTAGCCGGCATGCTCCACGTACCCCTCTACACGCCACCAGCCTCGCTAAGCGTCGAGGAGAAGCGCGAGATATTCGAGAAGCTCGCCCAGCGCTACCCAGGGCTGAGGAGGATAGCCGACAGCCACGTACGGGACGCCTTCGCCGCCGCGGTCAAGGCCTACCGCGTCCACGAGGCAAAGCTGCGCCAGATAGACTCCTACCTCTCAAGGATAAGCCTAGACATAGACACCGAGGAGATAAAAGCCCTGGTGATAAAGGGCAAGAGCATAGCAGAGGCGGTAGAGGAGGCGATAAACAGGGCCCTCGCGGGCGAGGAGAGGGCAGCGCTGATCGTGAGGAGGCGCCACGGCCCCCGCAGCGGCGGCGCCCAGCACCGGGCCGAGGAGAAGCCGGGGAGCAACGGCGCCCAGGCAGCCGCTAGGCCCCGCGAGGAGCTGCTACTGGCGAGGCTCAACGCCCTCGCTGCAAGGGTGCGGGAGCTCGAGGAGGAGCTGGAGCGCCTAAGGATGGAGAACCGGCTACTAGCCATAGAGTACCGTGAGAGCCTCGGCCTGGAGAGGGACCGGGAGATAGCAGCCCTAACCGAGAGAGTCAACACCCTGCAACGCGAGCTGGAGAAGCTCCGGGAGGAGAACACGAGGCTCCGGGAAGAGAACCAGCTCCTAAGAGAGGCGCTGCTCCGCGCGGCCCACGGCCTACTAGTCCCGGCCCCCGTCCTAGACGAGCTAGACAACGAGGACCTCGAGCGCCTCGCAGCCCACTCAGACACCTACGGCAAGACGATAGCGGTTCTCCGGAGAGTCAACCCAGTAGCCCTCGCATCCAGGCTCCCCGAGGCAGCGCCGATGCTGCGAGCCCTCCTAGTCCCGGGCGAGAGGCTGGAGGAGGCACGCCAGGCGGTCGAGAAGCAGCACCGCGTCCCAGTACTGCCGGCGGAGCCCTACCTCGCAGCCGAGGCCAGCGGCCTAGCCCTACTAGACCCAAGGGTCATCGTGGACGCCTACACGAGGCTACGAGAGGTAGAGGAGGAGATACGCCGCGAACAAGAGGCTAGGAGACGCGTACTCACCAGGGACAGGCTGCGCGCGATGCTGGAGGAGTACCGGGCACGCAGAGCCAAGAAGCTCCTAGCCGGCCAAAAAGAGCAGGAAGCCCGGCAGCCCCCAGGCGGAGGCTAGTAGACGGTTATCTCGCCCTCCACAAGCTTCCTGGTAACCTCCCTGTAGGAGTCCAGAACCTCCTCCACGATACCCTCAATCTCCCTCACAGCGTCGCTCGGCAGCGGCTCCCCAGGCTTCTCCGCCAACACCTTCACGTTAGCCACCAGCGGGTCGTTTATCGGCCTCCCGATCTGGCTCAGAAGCTCCACGTAAACCTCCCTGATGCCCTTAACGCTGCCATAAACCCTCCTCGCAATCTCCATAGCCATTATGTTGTATATCTTGCCGACGTGGTTCACCGGGTTCTTGCCCGCAGCAGCCTCCAGGCTCATGGGCCGCAGCGGCGTGATCAGCCCGTAGCTCCTGTTACCCCTGCCAGTCATGCCGTCGTCGCCGTGCTCCGCGCTGGTACCCGTCACGGTGAGGTAGACGATGCCCTTGTCCGGCTTATCCGCCGTGTTGACATAGACCTCCACATCGTAGTCCGGTGCGAGCCTTGAGGCGAGGTCGAGGACGGCCTCGCGGACAGCCTCCTTTACTGCGAGGTAGTGGTCAAGGTCCTTGACGAGGCTCGATATCATCGCCGCGGCTATCGTCAGCTCTATCTTCCTGCCCCTCCGGAGCCCCATCACCTTGATGTCCTCGCCAACCTCCGGGTTACGCTCCTTGAACTCCCTGCTGTTCAGCAGCCTCTCAGCCTCATACACCAGCCTCTCCAGCGTAGAGAAGGGCGCAAACCCAACGCCCACGCTCGTGTCGTTAGCCAGGGGCACGGCCTCCTTGCCCAGCTCGAATATGCCAACCAGGTCGGCGCTCCCATGCCCGATACGGTAGTCGACAACGACGTGCTTGTCCGGGTCGAGGAACCGGAGGTTCCTCCGTATCCAGCCCTTCACGGCCTCGAGTACGATGGGCCCGATGGGCACCCTCTCGACGCCGCCGTCCTCTAGCCTTACCTCTGTGGTGGCCCTCCCGGAGACGAGGATGTAGATGGGCTGCAGCACCTCCCCGCCGCCGAACCGGGGCGCAGCCTGCCCACCGACGAGCAGCACCTTGTCGAGGTTATGGTGGAGGATGGCCCCGTACTTCTCGAGGTAGTAGCGGCTCAGCAGCCGGCTAGCCTCCTCCGCCGCAGCGTCGCTAATCGTGTCCGGGTGCCCAGTCCCCTTCCTCTCAACAAGCTCCACGCTATGAGCCTCAATGGGCTGCCAACGAATACTCTCAACCACGATATTCCTAGCCACGGCGAGGCACCTCGTGGCGAAGCCCTCTTCCTAGGCAGACCCCGGGCCCAAGCAGCCACAGCTTTTAAACATGATAGACGAGGCGCCACTCCACGCCAACAACCGCATCCCGGGACAAGCAGAGGCCCCTAGGGGGGGAGCAGCGACGAAGAGAAGCGCCGAGGG
>JALUFI010000252.1 GCA_027043685.1 Pyrodictiaceae archaeon | reverse complement strand
GGCAGGGTGTATGTGGAGACGTATGGCTGCGCGTTGAACGCTGCCGATACTGGTGTGATGCTTAGCGTGCTCGCGGGGAAGGGGTACCGTGTCGTCGAGGACCCGGAGGAGGCAGACGTACTGATAATCAATACCTGCACCGTTAGGCTTGAGACGGAGGAGAGGATGAGGAGGAGGATTAGGAGTCTATGGGAGCAGGCTAGGAGGCGTGGGGCCAGGCTCGTCGTCGCCGGCTGCATGGCGACCGCGCAGCCCTATACGGTGAAGCGTATCGCTCCCGGCGCCGTCCTCGTCTCGACGCTCAACGTGCACCGCGTGGACGAGGCGGTGGAGAAGGGTGTCGACCTCCTCGGGGACCCCCGGGTGCCGAAGACCCGGTTCCTCCCCGACCCCGGGGTCGTGGCCAGGGGCCGCGTGGCGGAGGTGCCGGTGGCGGATGGCTGCCTCGGGGACTGCAGCTTCTGCCTCACCAAGCTGGCGCGGAGGAGGGTGCTGAGCCGCCGCATGGAGGACGTGGTGCGGCTCGTGGAGGCGCTTGCCCGGAGGGGGGTTGTCGAGATACGGCTCACTGGGCAGGACGTCGCGGTCTACGGCGTCGACCTCTACGGGAGGAGGGCGTTGCCGGAGCTGCTTGAGAGGCTGGCCGAGGTGCCCGGGAGCTTCATGATCCGGGTCGGCATGATGAGCCCGGACCAGGTGATGCCCATCCTGGACGAGTTCCTGGAGGCGATGAGGAGGCCGAGGTTCTTCAAGTTCTTCCACCTCCCGGTGCAGAGCGGCGACGACCGCGTCCTGAGGGTGATGAAGAGGAGGTACACGGTTGACGAGTACCGTGCGCTTGTCAGGGAGATACGGCGGAAGATGCCGGGCGCCATGATAGCGACGGACATAATCGTCGGGCACCCCGGGGAGGACGAGGAGGCCTTCGAGAACACTGTGAGGCTCGTGGAGGAGCTGCGGTTCGAGAGGGTGCACCTTGCCCAGTACACGCCGCGTCCCCGCACCGTGGCGGCGGGGCTGCCGCAGGTGCCGGACCCGGTGAAGAAGGAGAGGAGCAAGAGACTCATGGGCGTAGTTATGAGGATTGGGCTTGAGGAGCACATGAGGTACGTTGGGTCCAGGGCGTCGGCGCTGATAGTGTCGCCGGGTGAGCGGGGCGGGCTGGACGCGAAGCTCTACAACTACATGCCTGTCGTGCTTCCCGGTGACGCGGGGCGGCCCGGGGAGTGGAGGTGCGTTGAAGTAGTCTCCGCCACCTGGTACGACCTCCGGGCGAGGCCTTGCGGGGGAAGCGGGTAGCGGCCGAGGCAGCGGCCAGGGTTCTCCTCGAGGAGGTCCTGCCCAGGGCCCGGAGGGTCGGTGTCGGCACCGGGTCGACGACCCGGCTGGTGGTCGAGGAGATTCTCTCCAGGGAGCCGGAGGCGCTGCGGGGGAAGAGGCTCTACGCCTCCAGCCTCGACACGCTCCTCTTCCTCGAGGAGAGGGGGCTGGAGGCGAGCCTCCGCGTCCCCCGGGGAGGCCTCGACGCCTACTTCGACGGAGCCGACGAGGTGAGCTTCGAGGCAGGGACCTGCATGGTTGTGAAGGGCCGCGGGGCCGCGATGACCAGGGAGAAGATACTCGCCTATAACAGCCGCTACGTGCTCCTCGTCGTGGATGAGAGCAAGGTGTCGAGCGAGGTTGGGGAGAAGGGGAAGCCGCTCCCCGTGGAGGTGCTGCCGGACGCGTTGACCGCTGTCGTGGAGGCGCTGCGGGCCATGGGTCTCCGAGCGGAGCCCCGCGGGGGCTGCGGGTGCCGCGACGGCCCCGCCGTCACGGACAACGGCTGCGTCGTTGTGGACGTGTATGGGTTGGAGAAGCTTGACGTGCTACGCCTCGAGGCAATGATTGACTCGATACCCGGCGTGGTGGGCAGCGGGGCGTTCGCGGGCTACGTGGACGAGGTGATAGTGGGGAGGGAGGACGGGTCGTGGGAGAGGAGGCGCTGCAGGAGAACGAGGATGAACCCCGCGCTCCGCCGAGGCTAGAGGCGCTCCGCGCCGCCGCGAGGAGGCTGGCGGAGGAGGACCCCGAGGCCCGGGCGGCCGCGCTGGGGATGAGGCTTGTCAGGCTCACCGCCGCCCCGGTGGAGCTGTGGGCGGCCCTGGGCAGGGAGGCCGACTACATAGTGGTGCCGGGCACGTTCTGCAGCTGCCCCCACTTCGTGTACCGGGTTGCGCCGGGGGAGACGACGAGGCCCTGCTACCACCTAGCCGCCGTGGAGCTGGCGAGGCAGACGGGGAGGTTCCACGACCTCGCAGGGAGGGCCTCAAGGGAGGACGTGGAGGCGGTGATACTGGAGGCGATAACGGTGGGGCGCTCGGCGACGCTGCGGAGGCTCATCCACGGGGGCTGTGAGCGGGGCAACATATAGTGCCCCCGGCCGGGCCACGCCCCGGCCACCACGCG
>JALUFI010000251.1 GCA_027043685.1 Pyrodictiaceae archaeon | reverse complement strand
GAACGCGTACACCGGCCTGATGCTGATAAGGTAGATGGGCTCGCCAAGCGCGCCCAGGGCGGGCGGCGCCTCAACGGCTCTCCTCCTACGCCCAGCCAAGGCCACGCACAGCCCCCAGGGAAGCACAAGGCGATGGAGGCACCCAGCCCCCTATAACCAAGGAGGAGCCACTCCCTCCCCCAGGCGGCTCCCCGGCTCGGAGGCGGCCCGGCAGTGTCCTGGAGCATCGGCGGCCTGGCGGCGGCGCTTCTCCAGCTCCTCGGCCCCAGGGGCTGCGCCACGGTGGAGGAGATAGCGGAGAGGCTCTACACCAGGCCCCAGAGGCTCCGCGGGCTCCTCGCGGGGCTCCGCGGCGTGGAGGAGGATGGCGAGGGGAGGCTCTGCCTCCGAGACCCCGTGGAGGCCGCCGCCTCCGCTGTGAGGATGGGCGCCTCCGAGACCGTGGTCGCCAGGGGCCTGGACTGGAGGATGTTCGAGGAGTACGCAGCCAGGGCCCTAGGGGAGGCCGGCATGGATACCTGGAGGGGGCTCCGCCGCCCCGGCCCCGGGGGCTTCGAGCTAGACGTCCTCGGCCTCGACCCCGTCTCCGGCATCGGCGTCGCGGTTGACTGCAAGCACTGGAGCCCAAGGAACACGGTGCCCAGCAGGCTCCGCGCGGCCGCGGAGAGGCACCGGAGGAGGCTCCGCCTCCTAGCCGAGGCCTGGGCCGGGCTGGGGCTCCCCGAGCCCCCGGCCAGGAGGAGGCACTGGCTCCTCGTCCCCGCGCTGCTCGTGCTCCGCGAGAACACGCCGAGGCTGGTCGAGGGGGTCTACGTGGTGCCCGCCTCGAGGCTCCGCGGCTTCCTCGAGGAGCTACCGGTGCTCGCCGACGAGCCCCGGGCGGCGAGGGTCTACGCGCCGAGCCGCAGCTCCTCCGGGTAGACCTTCCACCTCCTCAACGCCTCCTCAACGACGCTCCCCTCCGGCACGCTGTGGGCCCCAAGCCTCGCAACCTTCAGCCCCGCCGCGACGGCCGCGTAGCGCAGCGCCTCCACGACGCCGCCGCCCCTCACGAGGCGGAGGAGCATCGCCGCCGCGAACGCGTCCCCCGCGCCGGTAGTGTCCACCACCCTCCCCGGCTCGTAGGCGGGGATGCGGTACGCGACACCAGCCCCACGGTCCAGGAGCAGCGCGCCCCCCGCCCCCAGCTTCACGGCGACGAGGCGGGGCCCCGCGGAGGCTATCCTCTCCGCGGCCTCCAGGGGGTCGCCGGCGCCCGTGAGGAGCCGGGCCTCGACACGGTTAACGAACACTATGTCCACGAGGCGGAGCAGCTCACCCACAGCCTCGAGGCCAAGGGAGGCGAGCCTCCGCCCAGGGTCCCAGGAGACGAGGCGCCCCGCGCCCCGGGCAGCCCTGGCAGCCGCTATGCTCGTGTCGAGCCGGAGGCTGGCTATGTGGAGAGCCCTCCCCGCCGCCACAAGCTCCTCGTCCACCTCGCCCGGCGCCAGCTCCTCCGCGACACCCTTGAAGCCATAGATCGCCACCTCCCCCGTCCCAGCCGCGACCACGACTATGCTGAACCCCGTGCGGCCCCGGGGCGCTATCCTGAGCCCCCGGAGGTCGACCCGGCTCCTCCAAAGCTCCTCGAACACGACGCGGCCGAAGCTATCGAAAGCTATCTTCGCGACAACCCCGCTCCTCCCACCAAGCCTCGCCACGTCGATGGCAACGTTGACGGCGGAGCCCCCGGCGCCCCTCTCCTCCTCCCTTATCGAGGCCTCCTCGTCCGGCCCCGGGAACCGGTCAACAACCATACGCACATCCACGAGCGCGTGGCCCGCCGCGACAACGTCTAGCGTCTCCGCCAAGACACACCCTCCGCCGCCTCCTCCGGCGAAGCCTCCCCAGTCAACACGGATTTACAGGCCCGCGCCATCCCAGCAATATCCACTGCCTGGAAAATGTTCCTGCCGACAACAGCCCCCGCCGCGCCAGCCTCCCTCACAGCGCGGAGGTCCCGGAGGAACTCCAGCGGAGACCCCCTACGGGGCCCACCACTCATCAACACCGGTACACCGGAGGCAGCCTCCACGACACGGGCAAAGCTCTCCCTGCTCCCCGTGTAGTAGGTCTTGATGAGATCCGCGCCGGTCTGCACGGCAGCACGGACACCATAGAGCACGATATCCAGGGCATGCCTGTCCCTAATCTCGGGGCCCCTGGGGTAGGCGAGCTGCAGAGCAGGCAAACCATACATCTCCGCCGCCTCCCTCACAGCCACCCAGCGCTCAAGCATAACATCCTCAAACGGGCTCCCCCAGTACACCGTAGCAGCAACAGCATCCGCGCCGAGACGCACCGCATCCTCCACAGCCCCGACCGGGCTCTGGAGGAGACGAGCATCACCGGGCCTCAGGTTAGTCTTCCCAGTCACCTTGACAATCAACGCCACACGGCCAGCCCAGACATCAGCGAAGAGC
>JALUFI010000250.1 GCA_027043685.1 Pyrodictiaceae archaeon | reverse complement strand
GTAGCTCTTCTGCCAGCGGCGGCGAGCGCTGCGCCTCATGGGCTTCTCGGGCTCTGTCTGCCTCGGGTCGCCTGCCAGCATTGAGCGGTCGTACTCCTCGAATATCTTGCGTAGCTCCTCGCTGCCCGTGTAGGCTACGAGGCCCCTCGCTATGGCCATGCGGACAGCGTCCGCCTGGCTCATGTATCCGCCGCCGCGGACATTCACCCTTATGTCGACGGAGCCCACTATGTCCTCGCCGGCTATCAGCAGGGGCTCCATCATCTTGAGCCTGGCCATCTCTATCGGCCAGAGCTCGATGGGGACGCCGTTGACCCATACCCTGCCCTTGCCCGGCTTTATCACTGCACGGGCTATGCTGGTCTTCCTCTTACCTGTGGAGATGACTATCCTCACCGGCTTCTCGGCCTGCACGTAGGCCCCGAGCACGCGGGGGGCCTCCTGCTGCTGGCCGCCGGCCTGCTGCGGCTGCGCCGCGCTCAAGGCCTAGTCCTCACCCCTTTCCAGCCCAGCCTCGCCGCGACCTCGCCTACGCGTATAAACTTGTGACCCAGCCTGGAGGCGTCAGCGAAGCTGAAGCGCACGAACTTCTTGCCCTCAAGCTCCTTCGGCACACCTATGTAGACGCGGAGCCTCCTGGCCGCCTCCCTGCCCTTCTGCTTGCTCCTAGGCAGCATGCCCAGCACGGCCTTGCGGACAATCATTATCGGGCTCCTGGGGCGGTGGGGCGCCCACTTGTAGGGGTTCACGTGGACGTAGAGCTGGAGCCACACCTGGTAGCTCTTGATGACGCGGAGCGGGTCGCCGCTTATCACCGCCTTCTCGGCGTTGACTATGTACACTCTGTAGCCCTCCAGGAGCCTCTTAGCTACCTCGGAGGCCATCCTCCCCAGTATCTGGTCGGTGGCGTCAACGTAGAGGACTCTCTCCGGAGGCCTAGGCGCCGGAACCTGCACCGCTGCCAATGCCTCAGCACCCCGTGGCTGAGCCCCGGCGGCCCCGGGGAGCCCCCGGTTATATTATGATGCGGACGCGGCTGCCCCGGGGGTTCTCCTCGAGGAGCTGGAGTATGTGGAGAACCCTGCCCCCAGCCGCCTTGATCTTCTCCACGGCTGTCTCGCTGAAGCCCAGCGCCGCCACCGTGACGGGGTGGTCGAGCCTGCCAGCGCCCAGCACCTTGCCGGGGACCACGACTACCTCGCCGGGCTTGGTGTAGCGGTTTATCTTGCTGATGTTGACCGCGTAGCGGAGCCTCCGGGGCCTCTCTATCAGCTCGGCCACGTAGTCCCATATGGGGGCCTTGTTCCGGTTAGCCGCCTTCCGCAGCTCCCGGATGGTCCTCCTTATCACGATGTTGGTAGAGATAACCCTCTTCGTGGCCTGCACAGCCAATGCACCCCCAAGCCATCACCATCTGGGCGCGTGAACCCTCATCCACGCGGCGCCCCTCGACGCGGAGAGGGGCTAGGGCTGCGAGCCCTGGGTGGAGCCAGGGGCCTCCTCCTTCCCGCCGCTCCTGCGAAGCTCCGCCAGCTCTGCTAGGAGGTTTTCAGCCTTCCTAGCCACCGCGCGGAGCGCCTCAAGGGCGACTCGGCGGGCAGGCAGCGCCCCCGTGGACTCCAGCTTCACTATGAACCTCTTGTCGTCGAAGTGGAGGCTGAAGCCGCGGCTGCAGCGCTTCCTCGCGCACCAGTAGAGGGCGGAGCTGTTTATGTCCTCGAGGAGCTCCAGCCTCCCCTTACCCATCTTCCTCATGCGCTCCGCTAGCCAGGGGTAAGCAGCCTCTATGCAGTCCATGCACTCCCTGTCCATCTCCTCCACGTTGAACTCCACCACCGGGAGGTAGCGGTGCGCGGCGACGCTGACGGGCATCCACTTCGCGTGCTCCTTGCCGTAGCCGAGCCTCGCGTAGGCCTGCATGCGGAGCCTCTGGTCAGGCGCCATGATTACTATCGGCATGTTGGTGTAGACGGGCCTCACATCCGGGTCCTGGGGCTCCAGGTCACCGCTGTACACCATGCGCTCCTCGTTGGGCCCCGTCTCGACCTCGAGGCGGAGGACGGCGTAGCACCTGGGGTCGCCTAGCTCGGCGTTCTGGCACTCCTCGGGCCACCCATACTTCTCGAGCGCGGCCTCGGAGGTGAGGGGTATGAGGCCGAGACGGTGAGCGATAATCTCGTCGTAGAGAACCGTGTTGTTGTCGAACACCTCGACGTAGTCAATAGCCATTACGGGGACGTCGGTGTAGGCTGCACGACGCAGGGCATTCACTAGGGGGAGAGGAGCGCCCTCGACGAGGAAGCGGAGCCTCTCCCGGCTCTCCTCGAGGATACAGACCCTCATACCGCCATCAGCCGCCATGACGCGCAGGCACCCGTTTGAGGAGCCGCGGCGAGGCAGACCGGGCCTCAAAAACACGGCGCCCAGGAAGGAGCAAGGGGGTGGAGCAAGGAGGAGCCGCCGTTAGACGCGGCGGCCG
>JALUFI010000249.1 GCA_027043685.1 Pyrodictiaceae archaeon | reverse complement strand
TGAGGGCTTCGACGAGGGGGAGGGCCTTCTCGACCTCCCTGGGGCTGCAGTCGCTGTTGCAGAAGCAGTTGTGGAGTCTGTAGGCCTCCTCGAGGGCGTGTAGCGCCTCGGGGCCGAGGAGCCGCGCTGTGTCCCGGTAGCGGTCGAGGCTGCTCCTGGATGCGCGCCCGGGGTCCCTCCCGGCTGCCGCCCCGTAGCCCCTTACCGCTGAGGCTGCTGCGCACCAGAGCTTCTCGGCTGCCTGGCAGTGGTTGCCGCGGCGCAGCTCCTCCCTTGCCTGGTCTAGGAGGGTCTTGGCGCTCCAGAGGTACCAGGTGGCCTTGTCCAGCAGTTGCTGGGCCAAGGCGTCCCCCGGGTAATACCTTGTAGGGGCGGCGCTGGGAGTTGAAGCGGTTTACGCCTCTCCCTCCCCGGCCCCTGGGGGACAGGATTAGAGCCGCCCCTGGGACCGGCTGTGGGGGTGGAGGGGGAAGTGGCTCCCCTTGTTTGACGCCTGCGTGGTGGGCTATGGCCGCATAGGCAGGGTTACGGCCAGGCTGCTCAGCGCCCGGGGGCTCCGGGTCCGGGTCTACGAGGCCTCGAGGAGGAGGGTTGTGGAGGCCCGTGGCGACGGCTTCGACGCAGTGTTGTCCGACGTGTCCTCGGAGAGGGCTGCAAGGGAGGCCGCCGAGGCCTGCGGCGTGGTCGCCACCGCGTTGCCCGGCCTAGTCGCGGTCGAGGCTGTCAAGAGCCTCGTGGAGGCAGGTGCCTCCGCCGTCGTAGACGTCTCCTACGTGCCCGACCCCTGGGTGTTCCGCGGCGTCGCGGAGAGGCATGGCGCCAGGGTCGTGGTCGACGCGGGGCTCGCGCCTGGGCTGAGCAGCGTCCTCGTCGCGGCCTCCGCTGCTAGGCTCCGGGAGCCCAGGGACGCCTACATCTACGTCGGCGGCATCGCGGCGGAGCAGCGCGACCCCCTGGGACTCGTCGCGTCCTGGAACGTGGAGGACCTGCTGGAGGAGTACACGAGGCCTGCCAGGGCGAGGCTCGGGGGGTCCCCGGTGGAGCTTGACCCGGTGGCCGACGCCACCCAGGTTGAGGTGCCCGGTGCCGGGGTCTTCGACGCGCTGCCTACGGATGGGCTCCGGACTCTGCTCGACACCCTGCCGGGGCCAAGGAACATGGTTGAGTACACGCTCCGCTACCCCGGGCACGCCGGGCTCCTCCGCACCCTGCGGCAGCTCGGCCTCCTCTCGGAGAGGAGCTACGTCGCCGAGGGCTGCGCGCTCTCGCCCCGGTCGCTGCTGGCGAGGCTCCTCGAGGAGAGGCTGCCGAGGACCGGTGACCGCGTCGTGCTCTACACGGTCGCGAGGGGCCTGGACGAGGCCGGGGAGGAGGCCAGCGTGGAGTACTTCTTCGACGTCACGCAGGCCGACCTCGGCCTGGAGGACACGGCCGCCCTCTCCTACCTCACCGGCGCCGTCCACGCCTGGTACACGCTGCAGGCGCTCCGCGGCTGGGGCAGGCCCGGCGTGAACCCCCCGGAGGCCGCTGCGCCGATGCTGCACGAGCTGCTGGGCTACCTCCGGGGCCTGGGGCTCCACGTTTCGCGGAGGATATGCAGGACCAGCTAGCGCCGCTCCTCTACACGGGGCCGTGAGGACTGGTATTACCAGGGAGGCCTCCACCGAGGGGCCGGTGACCGGGCCCTTCCGCTGCCGAGCCCCTCAGCTAGCCGAGCCCCTACGGGCCTCAGGCCCGCTCATGTATGGGTATAGGCTTAACTGGAGCTAACATTGTTCCTTCACAACTCTTCTGCATTGAACGCGCGTGTTAGTAGTCTACGGGGGTTAATGGCTGGGCAGCTTTAAGTACAATGAATAATATGACTCGGCACGAGGATACGAAACTCGGGAGAGGTGCGGGCAGCTTGGTCACCAAGGAGATGATAATAGACCCCATCACCCGTATAGAGGGACACCTCGCCCTCCGCGTCATCGTTGACACGGACAAGCGCGTCCCGCTGAGGGACAGCGTACGCAGCTTCGTCACCATGTTCCGCGGCTTCGAGGTCTTCGACCTCGGCAGACCCCCCGAGGACCTCCCCCACCTCAACAGCCGCATCTGCGGCGTCTGCGGCGCCAGCCACGCCAACGCCTCCGTTGTAGCCGTTGACATGGCCTACGGCGTCAGCCCCAAGCCCATGGGCGTAGCCCTCCGCAACATGGCATACGCCATGACCGACCACATCTACGACCACACAATAATCCTCAACATGCTAGAGGGCCCCGACTACAGCGCCCCCGTAGTGGCGCTAATGACCCCCAAGGTCTACGACGAGGCCAAGAAGACCCTAGCCGAGAACAGGCAGTACCACGGCTTCACCTCAATAGCCGACATAATGGCTGGCTTCACGCCCATAACTGGCAAGATATGGCAGCTCGCCGCCAAGTTCCAGCGCATCGCCCGCGAGGCCGGCGTGCTCATCTACGGCCGCCACAGCCACCCCTCAA
>JALUFI010000248.1 GCA_027043685.1 Pyrodictiaceae archaeon | reverse complement strand
GTATATCCATGCCCGCTACTGCGCCGGCGTACTTGCAGCCTATGTGGGTGGCCATGTCGGCGGCGAGTATGCCCACGAGGGCGGCGACCTCCTGCTCGTGGAACACGTAGGCCTCGAGGTTCTTGATTGGCTTAGCGGGCGCGGCGTCGATGAGCGCGTACTTCTGGTTGGGGTACTTCGGGGCGACCTCGGTCATTGGCTTGAGCCAGAGGAAGCCTATGCCTATGATGAGGTCGTACTTGCCGCTCCTGGTCTCGCTCTCGAGGAGGCTCTTCATGGCGTCGACGCTGCTGGGGGTCGCGTACTCGACCTCGACGCCCAGCTCCTTCCTGGCCCTCTCGGCGCCTAGGACGGCCATGTCGTTGAAGCTTAGGTCGCCGCGGCCGCCGACGTCGAAGAGGACGAGGACCCTTATCTTCTTCTTGGGCTTGGCTGCTGTCTGGCTCGCTGCCTGGGTCTGCGTCGCGGTGGCTGCCGGCGACTGCGTCGCCGTCTGTGCCGGGCTGGGCGTGCTGGCCGTTGTCTTGGCTGGCGAGGCCGTGGGGGTTGCCGCGGGTTTGCCGCTCTGGAGGGCGTAGTAGGCGAGCCCAGCAACAATGATTATTATAACGATGGCAGTGATGGCTGCGGCCTTGCTCATGCCTCGGAGGGGCGTCCGCATACCCTTCCTCACCATGCATGAGGCACTGGATGCACGGGTATTAAACCTAGCCGCGGCGCGGCCCCCCGGGGAGCGGCGAAGAGGAGGCGATGGAGGCCGGGGGCGTTGGCGGAGCCGCTGCCGAGCGTCGTGGTCATGGGCGAGGGGGCCAGGCTGCTCCGGGAGCAGGGCGTCCTCATGGTGTACAGTAAGTGGGTGAGGCCCCTCCGCCGCGGCCTGGAGGCGGGGCAGCTCGTCGTCGTGGAGGACGAGGAGGGCAGGCTACTGGGCTGCGCCCTCTACGACACCGTCGGCCCCGTCGCGCTCCGCGTCGTGGAGCTGGGGCGCTGCAGCCACGGCACGGTCGGGGAGCTGCTACGCAGCCGCCTCCGCGAGGCCCTGGAGGCGCGGAGGAGGGCGGGGCTGCTGGGGGGCGACGCCCCGGCCTACCGGCTCGTCCACAGCGACGGCGACATGCTGCCAGGCCTCATAGTCGACGTCTACGCTGGCCTAGCGGTGGTTCAGAGCAGCAGCGCCGCGTGGGACAAGCACCTCGGGGAGCTGGCGGAGGCCCTGGAGGAGGTGGTGGGGGTTGAGGCGGTGTACGAGAAGAGCACGCAGAGGACCAGGAGGGACATAGGCCTGGAGCCCAGGGAGAGGCCGCTACGGGGCCGCCCACGGCTCCCCGTGGTGGTCGAGGAGGCGGGGGCCAGGTTCCTCGTGGACCCCCGCAGGGGTCAGAAGACCGGGCTCTTCCTCGACCAGAGGCTGAACCGCATCGACTTCGGCCGCATGGCCGGGGGCCGTGTCCTAGACCTCTTCGCCTACACCGGTGGCTTCGGCATCCACGCCCTACTCAACGGGGCCGAGGAGGCGGTCTTCGTCGAGGAGGACAGGGAGGCGGCGGAGATGCTGCGGGAGAACCTCCGCCTCAACCGCGTCGAGGACCGGGCGAGGATAGTGGTGGAGAACGCGTGGAGCTACCTGCGCCGGGCCCTCGGGAGAAGGGAGCGCTTCGACTCCATAGCCGTGGACCCGCCGGCCTTCATCCCCCACCCCGGCGCAAGGGAGAGGGGGCTGCGGGGCTACCGCCGCCTCTACCGCGACGCCGCCCGCCTCGCCGCCCGGGGAGGCCTCCTCTTCCTCAGCAGCTGCAGCACCCACCTGAGCCGAGAGGAGTTCACCCGCGTGGTCGCGGAGGCGTTGATGGAGGCGGGGAGGGGCAACTACACCCCCCTGGGCGGCGTCCGGGGGATGCCCCCCGACCACCCGGTGCGCCCCGGTGCGCCGCACCTCGAGTACCTCAAGACCCTCTTCCTCCGCCTACACTAGGCGCGTCACCGCATGATTCTATCCATTCGTTTAGGCGAAATATTCTCTATTCTTTCGTTACTTTCACAACTGTATCCCTCACTTCTGCGGCGCAGACCCTAACTAGCATTATAATCATTAATCACGAAGAATTCGTGGAGAGCGCTGAGAGGGGTGACGCGTCTCGGCGCTCAAGCTGACGAGGAGGGAGATGCTCAAACTATCAGCAGCCGCAGCGGCAGCCACGGCGCTCCCCCTGACAGTGCCGAGGCCGCGGAGGCACGGCAGGCTGGCCCTCCAGGGCCCCGGCGCGGCCAGCGGTGAACGGGTAGCCTACACCGCCTGCCTCATCTGCGGCCAGCGCTGCCCACTCAAGGTCTACGTCCGCGAGATAGGCGGCAGGCAGGTGCCGCTCCGAGTCGTACACAACACGGACGGTGTGCACGACCAGTACTTCGCTACATGCGGCCGCCCGCAGACGATGTTCGAGCTCCAGTACCTCGAGGAGAGGATACGCCGCCCACTCCTCCGCGTAGGCAAGCGCGGCGAGGGCCGCTTCCGGGAGATAACCTGGGAGGAGGCCTTCAACATCCTCGCCGAGAAGCTGAAGAAGTACCTCGACCAGCCCTGGCGCATCGTAGTAGTCGCCCACCAGGGCTGCGAGGCAGGCATAGTCAGGTCGACCCTCTCCAAGGCCCTGGGCACGCCGAACACGACCCACCACTGCGACACGTGCCACACAGGCATGGATCAGGGGCACCGCTTCATCTTCGGCAAGACTAAGGGCCCCGCGGCCTTCCAGCCAGACTACCCCAACGCAAAGATGATAGTCCTCATGGGCCGCAACCCCATGGGGGGCATAGTGGCAAGCGCCTGGACCAAGATGTTCAGCCTAGCGATGGAGAACAAGGCGAAGCTCGTGGTATTCGATGTACGCAAGTCTAGGCTCACAGAGCACGCGGACGAGTACTACATCATACCCCCGGGCACGGACCTAGCGGTATCCCTCGCACTGATGAACGTCATACTCACAGAGAAGCTCTACGACGCCGACTACCTAGTGAAGTGGACAAACGCGGCCATGCTCCTCTACACCGACACGATGGAGCCTGTCGAGCTCGCCGACAACCCTGCCATGAAGGGCAAGAAGACCTACCTGGTCTACGACGAGGCCACCGGCAAGTACGTCCTCAAGACAGAGGCACGGAAGCCCTCCCTGGAGCACGAGGGCACATACAACGGCCGCCCAGTCAAGACCGTGCTCGCCGTGCTCCGGGACGCAGTGAAGAACTACACCCCGGAGTGGGCCGAGAAGATAACCGGCGTACCCGCGGACGCGATAAGGAGGCTGGCCAGGGAGCTAGCCGAGGCAGCACCAAAGGCCTTCATAGACCACGGCTACAAGGGCGCAAGGTACTACAACGAGGGCATGCTGAAGCGCGTCAACATGATGATAAACATCCTCCTCGGCAGCCTGGGCAGGCCCGGCGGCCTAGCCTACCCGGCCGGCAAGCCCCACCTGGTTAACCCGTTCAGCCTCATAGGCCTAAAGACCACCAGCGTGAAGGGCACACCGATATACAAGTACTGGGCGGAGAAAGGAGTAGTGAACCCTATATCGAAGTGCTGGTCAATGCTCCTCGTCCGCAGCATCATAGAGGGCAAGCCTTACCCGATAGGCGTCCTGATAATCAGCCGCGAGAACCTGGTCTCCCACGCGATAGGCGGCAGGAAGCTCGCCGAGGCGCTCCGGGACGAGAAGCGCGTCGACTTCATAGTGGTCATGGATACGACTTTCAACGAGACAGTGGCCTACGCCGACCTGGTGCTGCCTGTGCCGTTCTTCTTCGAGTACGAGAGCCCGACACTGAGCTATGCTAAGAAGAGCTACGTGAGCATAATAACTGACCTCCAGAAGGTCGTTGACCCGCCGCCCGGGGTTGAGGCTAAGCCGGAGTACGAGATACTGCTTGAGGTGCTGAAGAGGCTCGGAAAGCTCCCCGCCGACGCGAAGATAGACCCCGTGACGGTCAAGACCGAGCAGGCCAAGAAGCTGGGCCTAGACTACCGCGGGATAAGGCGCCGCGGCTTCGCGCTGCTATGGACCAAGCCGAAGTACCATCCATGGGGAGGCAAGCCCCTGCCAACCGTCACCGGCGAGCTGGAGCTGGTTAACGTGAAGCTGCTCAGCGAGTACCACGACTACCTGGGCAAGGAGTCGCCTCTCAACCCGCTGCCCGTCTGGATACCGCCGCTCTGGATGAAGCAGAGGAAGAGCGGCCTGGGTGGCGATGAGTTCGTCCCGGTGGAGTTCCAGGACCAGCTCACCGCAGTCAACACGTTCATGAGGTTCAGCCGCATAGTCCGGGACGCCCTTGAGTGGAAGAAGGTCTACGGCGTCATTATCCACCCGGAGCGCGCTAAGAGGCTCGGCCTGCGGACGGGCGACACTGTGCGGGTACGGGGCCCCGTTGGCGAGGTCAAGGCGAGGGTCATCGTCAGCGAGGACGTGCACCCGGTCGTGCTCGCGGCGCCGCACGCGACCGCTGTGGACACCGGGGCGGTGCCCGTAGAGTTCACAGTTGAAACCAAGAACGGCGCCAGGAAGGTCAGGCTGTTCAGCAACGGGGGCGGGTACGGCATCAACAACAACTTCCTCGCAAACCCATTTGTCTCAGTCGTGCCCGAGGAGGGCTACAGGGCAGCACAGCACGACTTCATCGTGAAGGTTGAGAAGCTCTGAAGAGGAGGGGGTGAGGCGCCGTGAGAGTCGCGATGATAATAGACCTCAACAAGTGCGTTGGGTGCCTGGCCTGCACGATAGCATGCATTAGGGAGAACATAGCCAGGTATGGTGAAGAGGGCCCGGGGTTCCCAGAGGGCAATCTAACCTACTACGCTAGGACGAAGCCCGTGATGCTCACCCAGCCCTATGTCGCTGAGGCGGTGCACGCCTTCATACAGTGCATGCACTGCGACGACCCGCCGTGCATGCACGTCTGCCCCACCGGCGCCACCTATAAGACCAAGGATGGCGTCGTCATGCTCGACCACAGCAAGTGCATCGGCTGCAGGGCCTGCGTCATCGCCTGCCCATACGGCGCCCGCACGGTTTACCGCGGCCCCGCTCCCCGCGGCGAGCCGGTTAGCCTGGAGAGCCTGGCGCCAGGGTACCCGGACAAGTGCACGTTCTGCAGCCACCGCCGCACCGCTGAGGGCGAGCTGTGGACGCCGGCCTGCGTCGAGGCATGCGCCTTCGGCGCGAGGCTGTTCGGCGACCTGGACAACCCTGGGGATCCCGTGGCTAGGATGGTTGCTGAGGGGAGGGCGCTGGCGCTGTACCCCGCGATGGGCACCGAGCCCAAGCTGTTCTTCGTGCCGCCTATGCGTGGACCCGCTGTGCCTAGGAAGAGGGAGGAGGTGAGTGGGCAGTGAGGAGGGGCCTGGCTGCGCTTGGAGTGGTTGGGCTGGTGCTGACCCTGCTCTACGCCTACGCTGTCTACCGGTACCAGACGCTCAGCGAGGCCTCGCCGCTGCACGCGCTGGTGCCGTGGGGGCTGATGGTGACGGGGTACATCATGTTCGCGTTCTCCAGCGGCGGTGTATTCGACTCGATGGCGATAAGGCTGGTGTTCTACGGCGAGGAGCACGAGGCCAGGGCCGCTAGGAGGTTGATGTGGCTCGCGCTGGCGTTGCTGATACCCGGCGTCGTCACGGTGTTCGCTGACCTGCTGCACGTGGAGCACTCTCCATGGATATACCTGGGCTTCAACCCCTCGTCGAGGATGGCGTGGAACGGCGTGCTGTACGTGCTGTACGCGGTGTTCCTGCTGGCCGCGCTGCTGTATGCCATAAGGCGTGGGGATGAGGCGCTGTTGACCAGGCCTGGGAAGGCGCTGCTGGTCTGCGGCCTAGTCACCAGCCTGGCGCTGGAGTACAACCTGGCTATGGTGTACGGGGTCAACGCTGCCGTGCCGGGCTGGCTGGCGGCCCCCGCGGGGATACTGGGTGTTGCCCTAGCCTTCCTGCTGGGCGCTGCCTGGACGGTGATAGGGCTCGGCATTGAGGGCGAGGAGGAGGCCAGGAGGGCGGCGGCGAGGGAGATGACTCTCGCGGCCGCCGCGGTGGGGTTCCTAACGCTCTGGACGCTGATACAGGAGTGGAGCTGGGGCCTGGCCAAGCCGGCCGAGGAGATAATGGTGTCCGGCAAGCTAGCAGTGGTCTTCTGGCCGGCGGTGGTTCTGGGCATACTGGTGCCGCTCTTCACCGGGTACCCGCTGTCCCGCAGGGGCCGCGTAGCCGGGGCGGTGGCGGCAGCCATAACGGTGTTCGGCCTATTCCTGCTGCTGCACGGCATAACCGCCGCGGGCCAGGTGGCGAGGCTGGAGGCCCTCGAGACCTACAACACGCTGAGCATCCATGCCCTGGGAGCAGGCTACGTGGATGAGGCTCTGCACGAGCTACTCGCCAGCCCGCCGGAGCTGCTTGCAGTGGTAGGCGAGTTCGGCCTATGGATGCTCCTCTACGCCGCCGGCCTAGCAGTGCTCGCCCTGAGGCCGGGCGAGAAGCCGCGCCGCCTACT
This sequence comes from Pyrodictiaceae archaeon, assembly GCA_027043685.1. Lineage (GTDB taxonomy): Archaea > Thermoproteota > Thermoprotei_A > Sulfolobales > Pyrodictiaceae > QNYQ01. The sequence continues at coordinate 2,398 of JALUFI010000248.1, read as the reverse complement.
AGTCTTCAGGTAGCCAGGTAGCACGGCACCGGCAAGAGCTCTCCCCTTCGGGGCTTTTCCTCTCCGAGCCCAGGCTCTCCCCCGGAGGGCCTGGGGGCCTCTCCTCCCCGGCTCTCTCCGTGTGTACAGGGGGTCTTCTTCGGGTCCGGGTTACGCGTTAGCCTCTTAGTGTTAATCCTCGCCCCGTGGCCGCTGGCGGAGGGGCTCACCGCCGCGTTCTAGAGGACTGCCCGGGGTCGATGGGGTGCCGGCGCTGATGGAGCCCGTGGAGCCGCGGTGCGGCTGCGGCGAGGAGCGCGTCGTGGGTGGCTGGAGGCTGAGGAGGGACGGCGTTGCCCGCATCGAGACCGGGGCGGGCCGTGTGCTTCTCTGCGTGGGGCCCAGCGAGGCCCTCGTCTACTCCAACGCGGAGGTGAGTGACGGCGGCTTCGACGAGCTGCCCCATAGCGGCGGCGTGTTGGAGCTGCGGGCGAGGCTGTCGAGGCTTCACTGGGGGAGCGCGGGCTGGGGGTTCTGGAACTACAGCATGCTGGTCGAGGAGAGCAACCCGGTGTGGTTCATCTACCTCAACGCGCCGGGCCCGTACCCGTTGAAGGGGCTCTTCGCGCAGTCGGGGCGCTTCTTCCGCCCCATAAGGCTCCTCGGCGGCGGGCTCGGGGACCGGTTGAGGAGGCTGCTGCTCCGGCTCCCCGGTGCCCCGGTCCGCCTGGTAGGCGGGGAGGCGCTGCCGGGCCTGGAGCTAGGGGAGCCGCACCTCTACCGGGTGGAGTGGAGGCCGGGCCGCGCAGTCTTCAGCGTGGATGGCCGCGTGGTGGCCGAGCTGCCCGCCTCGGGTGGCAGGGCGAGGGTGGATATCTGGATAGACAACGCGGTCTATGCCCCGGTGAGGGGCGACCCGGGCCGGGTCTACAGGCACTTCACGATGGAGCTGCGGGGGGAGGCTTGCCTCGAGGTGCTGGGGGTCTAGGCCCTGGCAGCCGCCTCGGAGACTGCTGCCTCCCGGGCCGCTGCGCGGAGGACTCCACGGAGCCGCTTGCTTAGCTCCTCCAGCCTCTCCAGCCTCGAGGCGAAGTCCTCCGCCAGCGCCGCTATCCTTGGCCCGCGGTGGGTCTCTAGGAGCCTCTGCATAGCCTCTATGTGGAGCGATAGGCTTGCCTCGAGGAGCTCCAGGCCCCTTATCATCATCTCTAGGAGCCTCTCGGCGCCGAGCCTGGTTATCCTGTAGACCTTCCTCCTCCGCTGCCCCCTCGGCTCCTCGGTGGAGGATACGAGGCCCTCCTCCTCGAGGCTCCTTAGGAGCGGGTAGAGGGTGCCGGGGCTGACGCCGGAGCCTACGTCGCGGAGTATCTCCCTCATCCTCTTCACTATCTCGTAGCCGGTCTTCGGGCCCTCCGCGAGGAGCAGGAGCACCAGGTACCGGGCCCTCATCTCCATCGCGCGCCTGGGTCTCTCCTCCCTCCCCATGGCGTGCTTCATCTCCATCCGTCTCTGCCTGGCTGGGTGAGGGGCTTCCGTTGTGGAGAACGGGGGCCCGGGGTGGGGGTATATGCGTGTGTCTGCTGCGACGGGTCGGCTGCAGACTGGTCGCTTTTAGAGCGTAGCCCCGTGCCCCGGGGCGGTAACCGACTTATCACCCCTAGACCCGTCGGCTCCCGAGCGGTGTAGGCGTCATGGGTGCTGCGAGGGCCATAGCGAGGCACCCCAAGGCGGTCATAGCGGCCTGGATAGTGATAGCGCTGCTAGCCGCCCCGCTCTTCGCGAAGCTACACACAGTTGTGAAGACCCAGCAGTACACGCTGCCACCTAGCAGCGAGGCGATGAAGGCAGACAAGATAGTGAAGCGGGTGATGGGTGGGAGCGCCTCAGTAGGCCTAGTCATAGTCCAGGGCGTCGACCTCCACAGCAACGAGACGCTCCTCAAGCTGGCCAAGTGGGGCAGAGCGTTCAACGAGACCCTGCACCGCAGGGGGCTCGGAACCAACCCCCAGGGCCTCCCCATAGTCCTCGCCGAGGCGAACCGCACGATCTATGAGAGGATACTCGCAAACCTCACCAAGGGCGCCGAGATGGCTAGGAAGGGCTACGAGAACCTAACCAGGCTGGAGGAGGCCTACCTAGCCGCCGTCGAGAACCTGACCAAGGGCCTGGAGAAGCTCAACGAGTCGGCGGCGATGATAGCCGAGGCTGACCGGGGCTACGCCGAGGCCTACCAGGGGCTCATCAAACTGGCTGAGGCGGCTAACCGGACCGCGGAGGGCCTCGTGGAGCTCGACAGGGCCTACGTGAACCTCACCGACACGCTGCTCGCCCTAGCCGGGAGGCTCAACAAGACCGCGGACGCGTTGATGAGGCTTGACCGTGTCTACGCCGGCCTAGCGGCGAACATAACCAGGGGCTA
>JALUFI010000247.1 GCA_027043685.1 Pyrodictiaceae archaeon | reverse complement strand
TGTCTGGCCGGTGCCGTGGCGAGGGCTGCTTGTCTGGCAGGCTTCACCTCGTGGTGAGTCTCACGCCTCCCGCATATAGCCGGCTTATGGGGCTCCGTGACTTCGCTACCGTTGCTGCGCGGCTGCGTAGGCGTATCCGTAGCGTCTGGATTAGGCCCCTGTCCCGGCGTGAGGCCCTCGCGGTTCTCGAAGCTCTTGCGCGCTACAGCCTTGGTACCGGTCTCGATGGGCTCCTTGTCGACCATGGACTGGGTAACGCTGTTGTCGCGGGCACTCTGGGCAACATGGGTGCGCTTGTATCCGCTTTCCGTTACCTCGTGTCCTGGGCTCGTGGCCGTGGGGGCTGCGGGGAGGCTGTGGAGAGGCTTGACGCCGAGGAGCTGCTTGAGGCGCTGTCGGGCCTGGTGCTGAGCGTTGGCGGGACGGAGCTGCCGGCGTTGAACCAGGAGGCGTTTTCGCGGCTCCGGGAGGGCTGGGCTGCCCGTGCCAGGCTTAGTGGCCTTGACCAGGGCTTCGCGCTTCGCCTCCTAGACGAGCTTGTGGCGCGGGGGGCTGCTGGCTACGAGGAGCTGGGGGAGGCTACTGGCGCCCCGCCCGGGGTCCTCGACGCCGCCGCCGCGGAGATGAACGTGTATGCTGAGGGGAGCTGGCTGCGCCGCGAGCTCGGGGTCCGGAGGCTGGTCTACCGCGTCGGGCTCAGCGACCGCGTTGAGGACGCGTTCAAGCTGCTCCGCGCCGTGGAGCCGGAGGTGGTGAAGCTCCTCCCCCAGCTCCGGGGCGGGGACCGGGCCGGGGACCCGGTTGAGGAGCTTCTCGACAGCCTGGTCTACAGCGCCAGGGACGGCCGCCAGGTCGTCGCGGTGCCGCTGGAGCCGGGGGACGCTGTGGACCTGGTGGCGGATGCTTCGCCGGTGGAGCTGGGGAGGGCGGAGGCGGAGCTGCTTGCGAGGCTGCTGTGGGACGCGGTGTTCTCTAAGCTCCGGGAGGGGGCGAGCCGCGGCCTATTGCTGAGCCCGAGGGTGCAGCGCCTGGTCTACGTGTCCCCGGAGCTGGGGTACCTGGACTTCATCGCTGACCGCGTCGAGAGGCTCCGGGTCGTCCGCCGCGTCTACACCTCCGCTGGGCCCCGGCACCTCCTGGTCGGCGCGGTGGCCGTTCTCGCCGCCGCGGGCCTGGTCGAGGCTAGGCCCTCCGCGCAGGGCGATGGGGCTGCGAGGCTCGTGGCCCGGATAGGGCACGGAGCCGCCAGGGTACTGGTTGTCGCGGTGCCTGGGCAGGTGACCAGGGAGGAGGCCAACAGGGTTGAGGGCCTTGTCTCGGCGGCTGTGCTGAGCGGCTGGAAGCCCCACGCAGTGCTCCTCGTCCACCACGGCGGCGTGGAGGCCCAGGCGGCCCGGCAGCTGGAGGCGCTGGAGAGGAAGCTGTTCCTCCGCGTGGTGCCGCTGGGGCTGCAGAGCCTCGCCTCGAGGGTGAAGCTGCAGGCGCTGGGAGTGAAGCTCCTCGACAAGGCGGGTGGCCTGGAGGAGGCGCTGGAGCTGGCGGCGCGGGTGGTGAGGGACCGGGAGGCGGCCGAGGAGGCTGGCCTTGACCCGCTTCGGCTGCTGCAGGCTCTCCGGGAGCTGGGTGACGAGCTGTCGCCCAGGGAGAGGCTGCTCCGCGCCCTGGAGGAGGGCGTGGAGGGCGCCCCGCTGCTGGTGCGCGACCCGCGGCTGGGCTACGAGGTGGAGAAGCCCACGGAGCTTAGTGGGGCGCTGCGCTACTTCCTAGTCGTGCCCGCGACGAAGGCTTCGCCGGAGCAGGCGCTGCGCGCGGCCTACGAGTACGTGCTGCGCTACCACCTCTACCGGGGCGCCGGCGGCGAGTCCCGGGGCATAATGAGCCCCGACATAGAGGAGCCGGGGACCCTGGAGAAGTACGCCCTGCTGCTGGCCGCGAACGGGTTCCTGGAGAAGCTGAACGGCGAGCTACGCATCGACGTCCTCTCCCCCTCGGAGAGGAGCGTGCTCCGCGCCCTCGAGCAGCTCGCCAGGGCGGGCGAGGAGGTGCCCGCAGCGAGGGTGTGGGAGCAGCTGGTCGTGGAGGCCAGGAACCCTGGCACGAGGAGGATGCTGATACAGAGCCTCGCCTACCGCGGCCTCGTGGAGGCGCCTACGAGGCGCGTGGACCCGGAGAGGGCTAGGCTCCGGCTCCGGAGCCGCGTGGAGGACGCTGCGGCGCTGATCGCGGAGGCGGAGGAGCTGCTGGAGAGGCTCCGGGGCGACGAGCTGCTGATGCGGTGGGGCCTCATAGTCTCGGCTAAGATAAGGGGCTACAGGGCGGGCAGCCTCCGGGCCCTCGCCGACAAGATGGAGGGCGTGCTAAGGCTCGCCAGGGAGGCGCTCCGCGCGGAGGACCTCCTCATGGCCCTCCGGCTCGCCAAGACCGCTAGGGACGTGCTGGGCTACGCGCTGGAGGAGCTGGCGCCCCTGGTGAGGGACGCGGCCGCCGTGGCTGAG
>JALUFI010000246.1 GCA_027043685.1 Pyrodictiaceae archaeon | reverse complement strand
TGGCGCTGCTCCACGTCATAGGCCACGGGCTGACCAAGGCCCTCCTCTTCCTAGCGGTCGGCGTCCCCATACACAGCCTGGAGCCTCTCTACGGCCCCGAGGTGGCGAGGAGGCTCGACGTGCTCCGGGGGGCCGCCAGGGAGAACCCGGTCCTAGCGGCCTCCATAGCCCTTGGCTCCGCGAGCCTCGCCGGGCTCCCGCCGCTCACAGGGTTCTACGGCAAGTCCTCGATAGCCGCGTGCCTCCACGCGGCCGGCCCCCTGGCATCAGTGCTTCTCCTGGCGGCCTCGCTCGGCTCCGCGGCCTACTCGGCGAAGCTCGGCTACTACATGCTCAGCCGCGGACCGGGCGCGGCGAGGCCCAGGCTCGAGACACGCGTCTCCATGATGGCGCCCGTCGCCGCGTTGACGGCGCTCCTCCTCGCCCCTCCCCAGGCCCTGGCCCCGTGGCTTGGAGGCATCGGCGCGGCAGCCTCGGAGGCCCTGGCTGCTGTGGCGGGCGCCGGGGCCATGCTGGGCTACTACTCCCTCGGCGCTCCCAGGCCGCCCATGGCGCTCTACCGGGCGCTGCTCGAGGGCCTCTACATCGACCGCTTCTACACCTGGTTCCTGGGCCCAGCGCTGCTGTGGGCCTCCTGGCTCGGGGGCTACGGCCTCGTGGCCGTCACGGAGGAGGCCGAGATGCTGGCGGCAAGCATGGCCAGGGAGGCCGGGCCTGGGGTCGACAGGGTGCATGGGGGTGGCTTCGCCAGGCTCTACGCCTTCTACGCCATAGGCCTGGCACTCGTAGCCATAGTTGTGCTTGTAGCCGCGGGGTGGCTCAGCCCGTGACGCCTCTCGCACCGGTCATTGCGGCCGCCGCTACAGCGCTCGCCACGGCGGTGCTGGGCCAGCCGAGGCTGAGGGCCACGGCCCTCTCTCTGGGGCTCGCGGCGGCGGGTCTGCTGGGCGCGGCGGCTGCCCACGGACTACCAGGTGCAGCGGCCATCTGCCTCCACGGCTACTCCGTAGCTGTGCTCGCCGCCGCCCTGCTCGGCCCCACCTACGCGGCGCTCGACAAGTACTCGGCGCCGCTGGCCGCGGCTGCGGCTATGGGGGGCTTCACCGCCCTCGGCGGCGGAGGCCTGGTGGGGGCTGCGCTCGGCCTGGAGGCCTCCGCGGCTGCGGCCGCCGCGCTGTTGGCGAGGAGGAGCAGGGGGCTCAACGCGGCCCTCCGCTACTACTTCTCAGCCGCGCTGGCGGGGCCCCTCCTCTTCCTCGCGGCAGGCCTCGCCTACATGGCTGCGGGCTCCGCCTCCTTCGAGGCCCTCAGCGGGCTGGCCAGCGTGGCCGCTGTGGGGTTCGCGGTTGCGGGGCTCGGGGTCGAGGCGGGGCTAGCCCCGTTCCATGCATGGGTGCCCCTGGTGTTCGAGGAGGCGGACTGGGCGGCTCTGGCTGTTCTGCTGCTCCTCGTGGATACCCCCGCCGAGCTGCTCCTGGTCAGGCTGGCGGCGGCGACGCCCACTGCCTGGCCCCTGCTCCTGGTCCTGGGCTCCCTTGGCGTGGTGCTGGCCGGCGTGGCCGGCCTCTCCGGCGCCTCCACGGGCAGGCTCATAGGCTACCTGGCCGTCGCCGACACGGGGCTCGCGGCGGTGGCCGCCACCGCTGCCAGCCTGTCGGGCTCCGTCGGCGCGCCGGTGCTCTTCGTGGTGAGCGGCAGGCTCCTCGTCGCCGGCCTGGCGGCGGCCCATGGCCTTGAGGCCGGCTGGGGGCTCCTAACCGCGGCCTACGCGTTCATGGCTCTCGGCGCTCCCCCGGGCCCCGAGCTGCCGGCCAAGCTCTCGGTGCTCCGGAGCCTCTACTCCTCGAGCCCCCTGCTCGCCGCCTGGGCGGCGGTGCTGATGATGCTGCCCGCCGCGTTCCTCGTGCCCGCGGCTCTCCAGAGGACGGGGCCGCGGAGCAGCGTGGAGGCCGTGAAGCTGGCCTCCTACACCGTCTTCATAGTCATACTCTTCGCTTTCCCCTGGATCGTGACAGGGACACCGCCTTGAAGCCCCTGGGAGGTGGCTCTGCATGGACGCCCGTGTGGCTGCGGCGGCGCTGCTGGCAGCCCTCTACGCCTCGCCGTTAGCGGCTCTCCGCGGCAGGAGGAGGCTCGGCGCGGCAGTGGCGCTGGCCTCGGCCGCTGCCGCGGCCCGGCTGCCGGGCGTCGCCGCTGAGTGGCTCCCAGGGCTCGTCCTGGGCCTCGGGGGCGACCCCGCCAGGGCCCTCGTGGGGCTCCTCTGCGTCGCCTCGGCGGTGCTGGCTGCTGAGCAGGCTGGGGCCGGCAACCGGCTCTACGCCGCAGGGCTCCTCCTGGCCGCCTCTGTGGATCTCCTAGCCCTCTCATCATCCCCGCTGGCCCTGGCGGCTGCGTGGGAGGCTGTGTTGCTCTCCTCTACGCTCGTGCTGGCCTGCGGAAGCCGCGCCGCGGCGCTGAGGTACATGGTGTACATGCAGCTGGGAAGCCTACCCGCCCTGGCCGG
>JALUFI010000245.1 GCA_027043685.1 Pyrodictiaceae archaeon | reverse complement strand
CAGCGTGGCCGGGGACGGCTCGGTGGACGCGGAGAGGCTCCGGAGGCTCGTGGAGAGGCTCGACGAGATAAAGGAGCAGCTGGAGGACGTGGCGCTGGACGAGATGAGCGAGGCCCACGCCTACGCCGAGATGGCCAAGATGGCCGCCGACCCCGGTATAAGGTGGAGCCTCTTCCTCATAGCCATGGACAGCATAGTGCACCGGGAGATAGCCTGGGCCCTGATGAGGGCGGTGAGCGAGATACAGGTGCTCGCCCGTGAGCTCATGGCCCACCCCGGCGGCGCTGACACCGGGAAGCTCCTCGAGCTCGTAAGGATACACGGCAGCATAGAGGAGTTCGCGGAGAGCAGCTACGAGGGCCTCGCCCCCCTCGCGGAGCCCGGCACCACTCTCCGGAAGCTCCTGGAGCTGCTCGCCGAGGAGGAGAAGAAGCACCGCCGCCTAGTCGAGGCGGTGGTTAAGAGGCTGGAGAGGGGCGGGGGCTAGAGGTAGCCCTCCTCCTCGCATATCTTCTTCATAACCAGCGCGTCCTTCTCGAGTATCGGGCTCTCGGATATGATTACGCCCTTTATCCCGGTCTCCCGGTACCCCCTGCAGACGATGCGCCACTCCGGCCCGTACTCGGTCTCCGCGAGCGTGTGGTGCTCCCTCTCGCCGCCCTGCCCGTACTCTATCCTGCTGAAGTGCGTGTGCAGCGGGTCCACCGCGTAGCCCCCGAGCTCCCTCTCAATCTTCTCGATGACCTCCACCACGTGGTCCACGCTGGTGACGTAGCTCCCCAGGCTCCTGGCGTGGAGGTGCGCCCAGTCCACGGCGGGGCGGCAGTACCTTGTCCCAAGCTCCCTGCAGATAGCTATGACCTCGTCCACGTCCCCCACCTGGCTGGGCTTACCCGTCGTCTCCGGCGCTATCCACACCCCCTTTACCCCGTTGCTCTCCATGTACTCGACCACGGGGCGCAGCGCCTCAATAGTCCTCCTCAGCGCCTCCTCCTTGCTCGGGTTGTCCCGGTAGTAGCCGGGGTGGAAGACGACGGCGTAGGCGCCCATCCAGGAGGCGGCCTGCACGGCGGCCTTCAGTCTCTCCTGGCTCTTCCTAACAGTCTCCTCGCTGGGCGACGCGAAGTTGAGGTAGTAGGGCGCGTGCATGGAGACGACAACGCCGTACTTCTCCGCCGCCTCCCGTATCGCCCTAGCCTTCTTCTCGCTGATACGCACCCCCCGGACAGCCTCGTACTCGATAGCGTCGAGCCCCAGCTGCACAATATACTCGATAGCCTTCACGTAGTCGCCGCTCTTCATCCCAACAGGCTTACCCGCCGGCCCAAACCACATCCGCTTACCCACAGCCCAGCCACCCGAAGCGACACTCCTGGGAGAGGCGGCCGGGCCCGCAAAAGCACCAAGCCCGGGCAACACGGCCCCAGGGAGCAGCCACGCCCCATAGGAGGTGAAGCGGCTAGCCCATGCCCAGGAGGCGCCGTGCCTCCTCGAGGAAGGCCTCGAGGGAGGGCTCCTCCAGGGGCTCCACGCGGCCACCAACGTGCCGGTGATGAGGATGAGTCTCGACTTCCGGGTGGTGCGGCGCGTTATCGTAGCGCAGCACCGGGCGTCCCTCCACGAGGACCTGGTAAGCGTAACGCACCAGTCTACCGCCAGCAAGGAACTCCCGGAGACGAAGCTCCCGGCCCGGTCCACAGGAGACGGCTACGCTGAGGTACTCTGTATCCTCCAGCAACCGGTGCTTCTCGACCCATACACGGCAGCCAGGGAGCAGCTGGGCAACGAGGCCTAGTACCTCTCGTAGCCTCGTAGCTCGCGCCAAAGCTCCTCCAGCTCCCGCAGCCTCCTGAGCAGCCTCCTCCTCTGCTCTAGGAGCGCCTCCCACTCAACCACGTCGGGCTCAGCGCCCTCCGGCAGCCTCCACGGCTCCTCGCCCCGGAGCATCGCCTCCAGCTCCCCGCTGGAAACCCCGTACCTCTCCTCAAGCAAGGCTATCTCCCGCTCAACGGCCTCCAGCTCCCCCCGGGCCTCCTCCAGCTCGGCCCGCAGCAGCCTAGCCACCCGGCCAAGGAGCCCACGAGGCACAGCAGCCGCGGAGCCAGCCACGGCAACCAGCGCCCCCAGGCACAGCCCCAGCCCCTATAGGGGCCCCCGGGGGAGGCCTATGTGTAGCCACCTGGGCCGCACGTGATGAACGCGCCGGAAGCGAACCCCGGACCGAGGCGCCCCCGCCAAGGGGCGCTGATGGCGTGAGCCGGGTTGGCTGAAGCCCCTCTCCTCCACGCGGCCACGCGTCTCCCCGGGGCTCTACGGCTTCGGCTTCTCCAGCACCACCCGGTCCCCGGGCTCCACGCCCAGGGCCTCCGCCGCGCTCCCCAGGTTCACCGCCACCTCGGGGAACCCCAGGCTATTCACGTAGAACACCGCCTCGCCGGGCCCCGCGTGGCTGAACACCGGGAGGCACCTCGCCTCCAGCGAGCCCCCGGGCCCCACGACCCTCAC
>JALUFI010000244.1 GCA_027043685.1 Pyrodictiaceae archaeon | reverse complement strand
GGTTCTCAAGGAGATTATCAAGATTAAGAGGAAGCAGAACCCGACATACGCCCTCACCCTCTAGCCGCGGCGCCCTGGCCATCCCTTCCCGTCTTTTCCCCGAGGCGGCTCACCCCTCCACTCCTCTTCCAGGGGCTGCGCTGTGGCCGGCGCTGCTCGCCGTGGCCTGGCCCGCTGCGGCTGCGACCGCTTACCCGGGCATAGGGGGCTGAGGTGGTTCGCCGAGGAGCTGGGGAAGGCGCTTGCCGAGGCCTCTGGCAGCGAGCCCGGCGTGGCGTGGGTGAGGCTCCGGGGCTGGAGGCCCCGGGGCGGCGCGGTTGTCCGCTGCGGTGGCCGCGTGTTCCGCGGCGAACTGCTGCCCCTGAGCAGTGGTGTCTCGCTGGAGGCCCTGGTGCGTGGCCCTGGCGGCGCGGTGGAGGGTTCTGTCGTCGCTGCCTGGGTCGGGGGCTGTGGGGAGGCGAGGAGGCTGTACTGGCTGCTGGCTAGGCGGGGCGCTGCCGCCTTCATCGCTCTCTCGGGTTCTAGGCTTGAGTGTGTGTTTCCGCCTGGGCCACCGCTGCCGGAGCGCGTCGCTCCCCGTGGTGTGCCGGTAATCGGTGTCTGGGGTGGTGAGGCGCGGCGGCTCCTCGAGAGCCTCCCCTGCGTGGGCAGGGTCGAGGCGGATGCCTGGGAGGGGCCGGTGGTGCTCCCTATCCTCAGCTCTGTTGGGAGGGGGGCGCGTGTCCTGGCAGCCGCTGGGTATGATTACTGGCGGGGAAGCGAGGATGAGGCGCTTGCCCGTCTAGAGGCTGTGATCGGGCTCGCGGGGCGGGGCGGCTCGGTTGCCCTGGTGCCGGGCGTCGTCTACGGGGAGCCGCTGGGCTCCACGTTGTTCTGGGGGCACGGGTTCCGGGTCCTCGCGGAGGCGCTCGCGGAGACGAGCATCGAGGCCGTCGTGGTCGCCGGCAATGGCTGGAGGGGGGACCTGCTCGCCGCCGAGCTGCTCGGGAGGAGGCTGGAGCCCCTGGGCGGCTGGAGCGGGGCCCTCTTCCTCTCAGTGGCCGGCTTCGCGGCTGCCGAGGCGCCGCCCCGAGGGCTCACGGAGGCCTATGCTGCGGCTGAGCGTGGCTTGAGTGGCGTGGCTGCGCGGGCCGCGGGGGAGGCGTATATCCGCGGCCTGCTTGGCCGCGCCGCGTCAGTTCCTTGGGCCATGTATACGAGGAGGAGCCTCTACCGCGTCCTCCGGCTCGTGGAGCGCGGCGAAGCCAGTGCCTGGCGCATGGCCTCCGCCGTGCTTGGGGCGGTCTCGGGCATGGTACAGCTTGGCTTAGAGCTGCGTGGCAACGCGGGCGGCCTCGCCCAGGAGCTGCTGCTCGGCGCCGATGACGGGGATGGGGGCGTCGTTGCTTGGTGGGGATGGGGCCAGGTCCTGGGCGAGTCGGTGGCCGGGGGCTTCATGAGGCTTGTGGATGAGAGGCAGGCCTCGGCGATAGACGTGGTGGCTGAGCGTGTTCTCTCTAGCCTCTACAGCGGGGGGAGGTAGAGCAGCTCCTCCGCCACTCGGCGCGCCGTCGCCCAGCGGACGAGCCCCTTGGTGTAGGCTACTAGGCGTCTCGCGTACTCCTCCCTCGCGACGTCGAGGCCCTGGCGGAGGAGCTGCTCTATGCGCTGCGCTGGGAGCCACACCACGGCGTCTATCCTCAGCGCGGGTATGCCGGAGAGCCTCGCCACCTCGAGCCACGCCGCCACCGCGTCACGCCTCCTCCTAGCCATTATCTCTGAGGGCGATGCCTCCACGAGCCTGCTCGTGGACGTCAGGAGGGCCATGCGGCGGTCTATGGGCGGGGGTATCTCCTCGGCGCCTCGGGGCTCCAGGCCGGCCGCGCGGTAGAGGTAGTGGAGCATCTTGGCCGCGAACACTATCGTCTTCTCGTCGCCCCGGGCCCCGAGGGCGGCCGCCGCCTCGCGGACCAGGCGGCGGAGGTCGAGGTAGTCGAGGGGGCTGCGCAGCAACCGGTCCAGGAGCGGCGATGCGCGGCGGAGCCGGGAGAGCTTCTGCTCCAGGAGCCTCCTGTTCCCACGGCTCCCGCGGAGGAACTCCTCCATGAGCCGCACCGTCTCGGCGCCGCTGCGCGGGGGGCTGCGGGACGCCATGTAGCTGGCGAACTCCGTCCAGTACTCCTCGCCCGTGCTCGTCAACCGGTAGCTCACCAGCGCGTTCGCAGCCACAAGAGCAGCGGCCGGGCCGAGGCCGTGGACGCGGAGAAGCCTCCCCACGGCCTGGAACTGCGGGTCAGACGCCTCCACCACGTCAAGCGCGGCCGCCGGCACCCCGGCAAGGGCCTCGGCGACGCGCCTAGCCCTCGCAGCGCTGTACCCCATGGCGACGCGCCACTCCCCGTCCAGGTGGCTGCCGGGCCGCGGCTCCTATAGGGGCTGGGGGAGGAGGCCACCACTACCAAGCGTCGCGGGAGGCGGTGAGGACAAGCCCTGGGGCGAGCGGCCCTCCCCAATGGGGGTCTCTGCTCC
>JALUFI010000243.1 GCA_027043685.1 Pyrodictiaceae archaeon | reverse complement strand
GAGCAGCAGCGGCCTACACGGCGACGCGGCCACCCCAGGGCCCCGCGGCCACGGGCTACGGTACTCCAGCTCCACGACGCCCCCACGGGGCTCCACGCGCCAGAGCCCCCTCGCAGACTCGACAGCCGCCCCGTAGAGGCCACAGGTGGCCTCAACCCGTACCCGGGCAGGGCTCTCGGAGGCATCCACGTAGGCACGGTAGCTGCAGAGCCCCATGCACCGGCACCCCTGGGCTCCAGGAGAGGAGGGGCCGGGAGGGAGGAGAAGGGGGCTGTGGTGCCCGCGGCCCCTAGCGCCGGACCCGGGGTCATCGCCCGCCGGGCCACGGCGGCCTCCCGGGAGAGGGGGTCCCCGGGCGTCGGCCGAGGCAGGCTCCCGTGGTGGTATTGGGGCCTCTGGGGCTGTACGGTGGGCCGGGTTAACCCTTGCCCTGGCCCCGGGGCGGCTCGCTGGGCAACGTATATGGTTGTTTAGTATCCTGTACATTTGTACGTCTTCATGAGGGTAGTGTTTAACTGAGTGTCCGGAGAGGGGTCGCGGCGCGGCGAACAACTATGCAGCAGCTGGAGGACCGGATTGCAGAGATACAGTCCAAGGCCCGCTGGGCCGAGTTCCAGTTCGTGGACCTCGCGGGCTACCTCCGCAGCGTCTCCGTGCCCACCAGGGAGATAGACGAGAAGGCGATAAAGGAGGGAATGAACCTCCTGGACGGCAGCAGTGTGGAGGGCTTCGCAGGGATAGAGGAGAGCGACTTCAGGCTCCGCCCCGACCTCAACACCTTCGCCCTCCTCCCCTGGGCGGAGAAGACGGCGCGCTTCATAGCCGACGTCTTCACCCCAGCCGGGCGCTTCGTCAAGGACCCCCGCTACATAGCTGACAGGGCGCTCGAGTACCTCGACAGCCAGGGCCTCATGGCGTTCTTCGGCCCCGAGGTCGAGTTCAAGCTGATAGACGCCCTCTACCTCGACGTCGAGACCCCGCACCGCGGCCTAGGCTACAGGATAGAGAGCAGGGAGATCCCCGAGGAGGTAACCGTCTCCTTCCAGAGGATAAAGAAGGCCTACCACACGCCGACGCCCATAGACAAGGTGGCGGCGATACGCTACGAGATAGCCGAGGTGCTTGAGGACTACTTCGGCTTCACCGTCGAGGCCCACCACCACGAGGTAGCAGCGATGGGGCAGGTGGAGATTGACTTCAGGTTCGCAGACCTCAAGACAACCGCTGACCGCGTCGTGACGCTCAAGTACGTGGCCCGCAACATAGCAGCCAAGCACGGCATGGCTGCAACCTTCATGCCCAAGCTGGTGGCGGGCGACAACGGCAACGGCATGCACACCCACATAAGCCTCTGGGACAAGAACAGCAACCGGAACCTCTTCTACGACCCCAGCGACGAGTACGCCGAGATAAGCCAGACCGCCCGCTACTTCATCGGCGGCATACTGGAGCACGGCCGTGCACTGGCAGCCCTCGTCGCCCCCACGGTGAACAGCTACCGCCGCCTCGTCCCCGGCTACGAGGCCCCCGTCTACCTCGTCTGGAGCAAGGCCAACCGCAGCGCCGCGATAAGGATACCCTTCTACGAGAAGGGCGTGGAGAAGGCGAAGAGGATAGAGTTCCGCAGCCCCGACCCCAGCGCCAACCCCTACCTCGCCTTCGCCGCGATGCTCGCCGCCGGCCTGGACGGGATAAAGAAGAAGATAGACCCCGGCGACCCCGTCGACAAGAACGTCTACACGATGACCGAGGAGGAGAGGCGCCGCCTAGGCATAAAGGAGCTGCCAAGGAGCCTCGACGAGGCCCTCGACGAGCTCGAGAGCGACAACGAGTTCCTGAAACCAATATTCACCAAGGAGGCCCTGGAGAGCTACATAGAGGTCAAGCGCCAGGAGGCCGGCCAGCTCCGCCAGTACCCCAACCCCGTCGAGGTCTACATGTACTTCAACCTCTAGCGCCTCCGGGGCTCACCCTGGAGCCCAGACATTTTCCCCCAGTGTTTTTCTACGCGTGTTCAAACCCGGGGCTTCGGTGCAGCAGGGTTGAGCAGCTCCGCCGGGAACGGCTGCGGCGACCTCAGCGGCCTCCTCCGCGTCTACCACGGGTTTCTCCGCGTACTCGCCTTCGAGCTACTGCCCCAGATGACGCAGGAGGTGCTCGGCGGCGCGGGCTTCGGGCCCCTCGCCAGGCTCTTCGCCGGCGCCGCGAGGCTCTACGCGGAGCAGTACCTCGGCCCCGAGGAGAGGCGCGACCCCCTCCGCCTACTGGAGATAATGAGCGGGCTGGCCAGCTGCGCGAGGGACGCGATAGGCGAGGAGCCCCTCTTCTCCTTCACATACCGCTACGAGGACGGGAGGCTCATCGTGGAGCTGCCGCACCTCGGGCCGGAGGGGGACAAGCTGACCCGGGCAAGACAGGCAGTCCTCCTGGGCATAGTGGCCGGGCTCTACGAGGCAGCCGGGCACAAGGTGTACGTCGTCACGAACCCGGAGCAGGCCAAGCGATACCTCGG
>JALUFI010000242.1 GCA_027043685.1 Pyrodictiaceae archaeon | reverse complement strand
TGCGTGACCGCGTGGCCGAGGCGGTGAGGGAGGACCTCTCCAGGGCCGCCACGCTCACCGACCTCCTAGAGTACGGCGGGGTGCTGACCCAGGCCCTGGAGGAGCTGGCAAGCATTGCCGAGAAGACTGCAGTGCTCCAGGAGATAGAGGAGAGGAGGGCCAAGCTAATAGAACAAATAGACAAGATTTTCGCCCAAGACGCTGCGATAGCCGCTCAGAGGGCGGGGGCGGAGGTGAAGGCCGCGTGAAGGGCTATGCGGTCCAGGCGCTTGTGGAGGAGTACCGCTCCCTGGCCGAGCAGGCCGAGGAGGGCCTCCAGGCACTGAACACGGTTGAGGAGGCACTGGCCGCCACAAGGCTCGCCGTCGAGAAACACCCCAGGGTAAAGCAGGAGGTGGCGCCCGCCGCTGCGAGGCTCCGCGAGGCGCTGGCATCGGGAGAGCTGCGCGAGGCCGCCTACGAGGCGAAGAGGCTCTGCCGGGCCGCGGCGGCCGCGGCGCTGCGTGACCTCCTAGGCGAGGTTGTCGAGGCAGACGCGTGCCCGCCGAGGGACGCGCTCCGGCTAGCGGAGGCCATCATCGAGGCGAGCGGCCCCCTGGCACCTGTAGCCAAGGCGCTCCTAGCCACGGAGCCGAGAGCCTCAGCGATACTCGGCAACGCCTCGAGGCTGGCCTCGGCCTGGCCCAGGGTCGCCAAGCTTCTGACCAGTCTCTATGCGGCCGCAGCGAGGCTCGAGAAGCTCGTGGGCCTGGAGCGCTCAAAGACCATAGCGCACACCGCGGCAACAATCGCCTCGGCCAGGCTCGAGGAGGCCCTCAACAAGCTGGAGACGCTCACCAGGCTCCTCGAGGACGCCGCCGACGCAGCCACGGAGACCGCCGAGAAGCTGGAGGAGGCCAGCACAGCGCTCCAGGAGTGCAGGAGCCGTGACCGCGTACTCTGCCGCTGGCTCCAGCAGGCACTAGCCGAACTCGTGGCCGCGAGGGAGCAGCTGGAGAGCATAACAACCGTCAGCAGCCTCGAGGCCCTCCGCGACAAACTCAGCTCCGCGAGGAGCCACCTACGCCAGGCAAGAGCGCTCCTCGCCAACGCCTCAAGACTCGCAGCCCACCTAGCGGGCCACACAGCACCCCTCCACCAGCTAGTCCAGGAAGCCGAGAACGCGCTCACACGCTACGGGCTGAGCCCCGGCGAGGAGAAGCTGCTAGCCAAGCTGTCGCAGGCGCATGCACTGGAGGCCTCGGAGCTCGGCCCCGAGGAGCTAGAGGCAGCGATAACGCTCTGCAGGAAAAGGCTCATACGCTGCACGCTAAAACTCTGAGCCACCCCCGGAGCGGCCGAGGCGCCCCTGCGGAGCGGACAACGCCCCAGGAGCCCCCGCCGGGGGCGGTGAAAGGGCTCTGCCGCTGCCGAGGCGCCGCGGCCGCACAAAAGGCGACGAGGCGCAGAGCGCGCCCAGAACCCCTTGTTCCTTGTTACTCGCCTCCTAGCCGGCTATCCCGGGGGCTAGGCGGGGCTCTCTAGCCCTGCGAGGCGGTGGTGGGCGAGCCTCTCCTGTGCCCGGAGCCTCGGCAGCTTCCCCCGCAGCTTCTCTGCCAGCGCGTCCGCGGTGCGCTCGAAGCTGTAGAGCCCGTAGGGGTTGTAGAATATGTCGCTGCAGTGCCACATGTAGGGCTTGACCAGGCTCTCCGGCACCGCCTTGGCGTAGAGCCAGTCGCTGTGGGCAGCGATTGCTACCAGTAGGTCGCTTTCCTCGCTCCTCTTGCAGTATACGAGGATGCACTCCGGCGTCTCCTCGACCCTGGCTGCTTTCGTGCAGACGCCTGTCCTGGCCAGGGCCTCGGCCGCCTCGCTTACCAGGGTCAAGGCCTTTCAGCCTCCGCGGCCCATTTACGTACGAGGCCCCGGAGCTTCCTAAACCCCATCCCCAGCTTAACCAGCGCCACCACTTTGCCCCGGTTCTCCCGGGGCACGTAGCTGCCCCCTATCACGCTGAAGCCCAGCCTGGCCGCGGAGGAGGGATGGAAGCTGCTCGTGGGCCCCACAAGCGCGGCCCTGACGCCCGTCCCGGCGAGTGCCTTGTACAGTGTGGGCGTTACTAGGCTGGAGCCCGTGGCCACGACGTAGTCGTAGCTGCCGGCCTCTAGGAGGAGCTGCGGCCCCGGCCTCGCCGGGTAGCCGGCATCCTCCGCCTCCCTGCGGTGCATGGGGTTGTCCTCGTACACAGTGACCGATGCGCCCCTCTCCCTGAGCCCCCGGGCGACCCCTGGCACGTAGCCGACGAGCGCGACACGCCTAGCGCCTACATCACCCAGTAGCTCCAGGACGTCGGCACCGAAGGAGACCACGCCGGGGTCCGCCTCGATTAGGGAGCACATCGCAGCATTAGCCGCCGCGAGGGCGAGGGAGGTCAGCGCCGGGTGGCTCCAGGCCATCGATGCAAGCTCGACTAGGGTGTACTCCCTTTCGAGGAGCCAGGAGGGGAGGGGCTCAGCGCCCCAGGCGTAGGCGAGCCCCAGGCACCCGTCCTCGGAGACCAGGTAGACAAACCTCCTACCCATCCCAAAGTCAACCACATGCATGCCGGCGTAGCGGCTGAGAGGAGGCCTACCCATCGCCCAGGTAAGGGCCTCGGCGAGGGGAGTCGATGCACCTCTTGGGCGGGGCGCCTCGCAGCCACCGCCTAGGCCACGTCTCCCCAAGCCATAGGCCACCTCCAACACCGTGACGCCCCTGGGGGAGGCTCAGCGCCGTGGATAGGCGGCGTGCTCGTCGACTATGTGTAAGTGATGCTCAACCTCTACAAGGGCTGCGCCATAGACCTTCTCTAGTATCTCGGCGCGAAGCACCTCGGCCGGCGGCCCGTAGGCGACTACCCCGCGGTTGACAAGTACTATCGCGTCTGTGCGGTGGAGTAGCATCATGGGGTCATGGCTAGTCATTACCACGAGGCTCTCCTCCGCGAGCGACTCAATGAGGCGCGCAATCTCCCTCTTGCCGGCGGGGTCGACCGCGGAGAGGGGCTCATCCATGACG
Source organism: Pyrodictiaceae archaeon (assembly GCA_027043685.1). GTDB lineage: Archaea > Thermoproteota > Thermoprotei_A > Sulfolobales > Pyrodictiaceae > QNYQ01. The sequence continues at coordinate 6,018 of JALUFI010000242.1, read as the reverse complement.
AGGAGCCTTGGGCGGTGCACCAGCGCCCGGGCTATGAGGACGCGCTGCCTCTGCCCCCCGCTGAGGCTGTGAAGCGGCCGCCTCCAAGCCTCCCGGGGTAGACCGACCCTCCTCAACGCCTCCTCGACGCTCCGCTCCACTTCTTCGCCGGCAAAAAGCCGGGGCCACTTCCTGCACCGGACGAGGCACTCGGTCTCCACCACCTCCCACACGGTGAGCGGGAAGTGCTTTGAGCCGGGCTCGAGCTGCGGCACGTAGCCAGCGAACCTCCCCGCAAGCTCCGGCCTACCGGTAACATCAACCCCGTTGACCAGTACGCGTCCACGCATGGGGCGGAGAAGCCCCAGCATAACCCGGAGCAGCGTCGTCTTACCCGCACCGTTTGGACCGAGGACCTGAACCAGCCCGGGGCCGCGGAGAACCAGGTTCACGCCGCGAAGCACAACATTGCCCCCGTAGCCAGCATCAACGTCCTCAAGCCGCACCTCGATCATGCCTTGGCCCGGCACCGCCTACTCTCCCTCCTTGTGCACAACCCCTATAGGCTCCAGTAATAACTCGTGCACACCTCCCGGGTTAGGCTAGTCGGCTGCTCGGAGGCTGTGGGAGATGAGTGGGCGCCTGGCGGCAGCAATTCTTGTAGCAATCGCAGTCGCCGCCTTCCTGGCCGCAGTATACGTGGCAAAACCTACTGGCCCCGCCGAATCCTCGACAAAAGCAATAGCCTCAAGGCCTCAAAGCAGCGGGCTTAAGATAGTAGTAACCTTCTACAACCTCATATACGATGTGAAGCCGCTCCTCTGCAGCGGCGACCAGGTAGAAGCACTCGTGCCCCCGGGCGTGGATCCCCATAGCTACCAGCTCAGCCCAGCCGATGTAGAGAAGGTGAAGAGGGCAGACCTCGTTATATCAACGGGGCACGCACCCTTCGAGGTGAAGCTGAGGAACCTGGTCCCTAGGGATAGGCTTGTGGAGATACCCCGTATAGAGGGCATAAAGCTGCTCCGTAACCCTGACACGGGGCAGCCGAACTACCACATGCCCATCTATGATCCCCATAACTACATCGTGTTCATAGACTATGTTGCCCATAGGCTCGCCGAGCTTAGGCCGAGCTGCAGCAGCCACTACCTTTCAGCAGCCGAGAAGATCAAGGAGAGCGTCATGTCCCTCATTAGGAGGGCGCCTCGGCTGGATGTGGACGCGGTTGGCTCCCTTCCTCCAGTCCAGTACCCTGTGGAGTGGCTCGGCATCCGTGTCAAGCTCCTCCTCTCGCCCGAGGAAGGTGTGCCGCCGACGCCGGGTATCCTCGAGGAGGCTAAGAGGATGCTCCGCGAGGGAGCAGTCGCTGTCGTGATGATGCGGGGCGGTGAGCCCGCGACCCCGGTTGATGCGAGGCTTATGTCTATGGCGCGTGAGCTGGGTGCGCCGGTGCTGCGTGTGCCTGCGCCCTTCCTCCCGGGCAGTATTCCCTCGAAGCTCAGGGTGGTGGTCGAGGAGGCGGCCGGGCTACGCGCCGGGGGGAGGGGGTGAGCCTTGGTGGCGAGGCAGAGGCTTCTGCGCCTGGCCTCTCTGGCGGCGATTGCTGTGTCCCTGCCCCTCTATGCTGTCTACGCGTTCTCCTACGGCGCCACGGCCTCGGAGACTATGCTTGGAGCCGCTCTGGGTCTCGGGGGGCTGGGTGTACTTGTGGCTGCGCGTAGGCTCTACTTCCTGGCCGGCGCCGCGCCCCACGCTGCGCTGCTGGCCGCGTTGCTTGCTATCCCGGCCGCCTATGGCCTCGGGGGCTCCATTGCCGCGTGGGTAACGGTGATAAGCACGCTGCTCGTCTACGCTGTTGGCTACGCTATTCACCGGGGCGGAGACCCCGACACGGTTACATCGGTATTCGTCTCGATGACTGCATCGCTCAGCGTTGTCCTTGCATACCTGGTCGTGTCTAGGTACCCGCTCGGCGTGGACCTCGCTGCCCTCGTGTTCGGCGACCCACTGCTGGCTAGCCGGGCCGAGGCCGTTGAGGCCGGGGCTGCCGCCGTGGTTATACTGTCGCTTGTGCTGCTTACGTACCGGGAGCAGGTCTACCTGGGGGTCGACGTGGACGCTGCTAGGCTCGCAGGGCTCCGCACGTGGCTCTATGACCTGGCGTTCTACACTCTCCTCGGCCTCGGCCTCGGACTCACTATTAGGAGCGTGGGCTTCGTGCTGGAGCACGTGATGATGCTGGTCCCCGGGGCGCTTGCGACCTATGCGCCTAGCAGCCGGGACGCACTACTATACGCGGTGTCGGCGAGTCTGCTGGCCGGGGGCGCCGGGCTAGCGCTTGGCGCGGCGCTTAATGTATCCCCGGCCGGCGCCGCGGGGCTCGTGCTCTTCCTCCTCTACCTCGCAGCCTACCTCACAGCCAAGAGGCAGTGAGCCCCGGTGAGAGGGCTGCGCCTTGGCCCAGGCGAAGAGGCGGAGGTTCGGCGTCTCCCTCCGCGAGGAGGTGGCCGAGGGTCTCGACGAGCTCTCGAGACTACTGGGTACGAGCCGCTCCAACCTCGTTGAGGAGGCCGTGGAGAGGCTCCTGGAGGACTATCTCCACTACCGGGAGCAGCACCGCTGCTCCGGCCTATTCATAGTCTACTCTGACGCCGAGACGCTGGACGTGAGGAAGCTACTCGAGGAGAACCGCGACATAGTCGTCTCCTCTAGCCACGTCCATGTAGGCGGCGCATGCGCCGAGATAATAGTGGTGCATGGCGACTCTGAGCGGATAAGGAGGCTGCATAATAGCCTGGAGAGCCTTGGCTGCCGCGTCCGCTTCATACCCCTCCACGGGCCCTAGCAGCTACCCCCTGGGAGCCTGGGCCTTGAGCACTATCCCTGGCCCGGAGGAGTGGCCCGGCTACGTGGGGCTACGGCCCCGCTGGGTCGTGGAGGGAGTGCTCGCGGTAAGCCCCATGCCTGCAGTCAACGAGCTAGACAAGCTGGCCGTGTATGGCACGGTTTACTCGCTTGCTACGCCCGCCGAGTACGCCTACGGGGCAGGCATAGACCCGAGGAGCCTCCAGGCGGTTGTCCGGAACTTCGTGTGGACCCCGGTGGGCGAGTACAATGCGCCCACGCTGCCGGAGCTGGCGAGGGCGGTGGAGCGGGCCGCGGAGCCGAGGCCCGTGCTTGTCCACTGCCTCCGGGGCTGCGGCCGCTCACCCATGGCTGCCGCTGCGTGGCTTATCCGTCACCGGGGCAGCAGGCTCTCCGACGCAGTGGCGACAGTGACCCAGGCCGCGGGCTGCGGGCCCGAGACCTGGCCCCAGCGCAGCGTCCTCGAGGCCTACTCGCTGGCCGCCGCGGCTGGACTGCTAGAGAGGATTAGGGGCAGCGACGTCGATGACCCCGTTCCCGAGTACAGCCTCCTCCTAGCCTCAAGGCTCGCGGGACCTGCTGGCCGAGACCCCCTGGAGCTGGCGAGGCAGGCGCTCAGCGACCCCCGGAGCCCGGTTGCCGCTGCTGCCTCGACGCTGGCGGAGGCGATAGGCTATACGCTCAGCCGCGTAGAGCTCGCGAAGCAGGGGGACGAGTACATCCTCCGCATTGAGGCCTGGATACCGAGAAGGGCTCACCCAGCGAACATTAGGCGGCCGCTTGAGCCGCCCCGTGGCGTGGAGGAGAGGCTCCGGGCCCAGCTCTCGGAACTCGTCGAGAAGGACTTGAAAATAGAGCTAAGGGTGCGTGGCCCGAGGGACGTGCCCTGGCTCTAACCCCTACCCATCCGCGCGGCCGCGAGACCAGCCGCAAGCGCTATCAGGGCGACGAGCGCCAGCGACGCCCAGCTAGCCGTCACGCCGACCACAACCGTCCTTGTCTCGGTTGTTGTAGATACCTTTGTCTCCGTGACGGTTACCCTGGGGCACGTGGTGGTGGCGGTGGCTGTCACGCCCACGGTGACCGTGCGGGGCTTCTCCCCCGGCCTCCCCGGAACAGTTATGGTCACGGTCTTGGTCAGTGTCACTGTCAGTGTCCTCGGCTTAGTTGATGGAAGCCTTGGCTTGGCACCGCCACTGAGCATGTTGAGGAGCATGGCGTAGCTGGCGCCCTGGATGTAGAGGGCCAGCTTCTGTGCACCGCTCAGCGTGTTCCCGTACTCGAGGTAGAGGAGGGGCAGCACCGGCGTGTAGCCCTTGCTCTTGGCGAGCCCCGCTAGTATCGAGAGACCCTCCCGGGCGGCCTCTATGGACTCGTTGCCGGTGAGGAACGCGGCGCGGAACACTGTTGCAGCGTCACTGTAGCCACGCACCGCGTCCACCAGAGCCATCACGTAGTCTAGCGTTGTGTTCGCCTTCTCGAGGAGCCCCTTGGCTCTGGCGACCAGCGTCTCAGCGCCATTCGCCGGCACACCGAGAGCGAGCGCATAGCTCACCGTCGAGTCAGCGAAGTACGTCATAGCGTAGGTGGCCTCCCTGAGCCTTGGGAGGCTCACCTCCTTGCCGCCTTTAGCAGCCTTCATAGTGTTGAGCCACTGCTCGGCGGTCACGGCACGGTAGTAGGCGTAGACCACGTTCCCGGTCACACTTGACAATGAGTCAAGGTTTACTGGCACGAAGCCCCTTAGGAGGCGCCGCAGCCCTATAACTGCCGCCCTGATGGAGGAGTTTGCGTCCCTCACCCTGGTTAGGGTCGCTATCCCTAGCTGCAGCTCCACGTCTGTGAGGTTGCGCGCGGCTAGGAAGCTACGCGCCTCACCCCACACCGTGGCCACTGTATTGTTGGCGGCGTTGATGAACGGCGCCGTCATGTTTGCCAGCGCGTCCAGCAGGTTTGGAGCCTCTATTATCCTCGCGAGGAGGCATGCGTGGGTCGCCGTTATGGCTGCGCTGAAGTACCTTGATGCCGCGCTGTAGTAGTGGCCCTCGCTCATGTAGCGGTCCCCCTCAGCTATACTGGTCTCCGCGGACTTGATAGCGTCGGCGAAGGTGCCTGCAAGGGTCTCCGGCATTTTCTCCACGAGGCTCTTTACGCATGTAAGGTTGCCCTCGGCAACCTTCTTGAACCAGAGCGCGTAGCTCCGGAGGGCCTTGCTGAGCCAGGCTGGGTACTCGGGCTTCGCCAGCCTAGGCGTCTTCCAGAGGAGGTCGTAGTCGCCAGTGGCGGCTGCGTATGCATCCAGTATCGTCTTTGCCGCTATCACTTTGACTCCGTAACGCATCCCGAGAGAGACCACGTTAACCTTCTGCCCGGTGTTCGGGTCCAGCGCCATCTCCTGGCCGGCCGGGATGACGAAGATGCGTACCCCGCTCCTAGCCGCGGCGAGAAGCTTCTCCGGCACACCCCCGACCGGGCCCAGCGTAGCGTCTGGGTCAACCATGCCTGTCATAGAGAAGTCTTTCCTTATCTGCTTGCCGCGGAGGGCAGCCATTATAGCCACTGCCATGGCGCCGCTCGCGCTCGGGCCGCCGACTATGGTCGTGTTTGCCTTAACGTGTATGAAGTAGTCGAAGGAGTAGTAGTCGTAGCCGGTGAGTATCGCGGCTACCAGCGCAGCCATCCTGGCAGCGGCCTGCATGTCTAGCTCCGTGAGGGGGTCGGCGGAGACGTATACAGTCCCCGTGCCGGGCGCCGCCACGGTTACAACCATCTCTGTCATCACGCCGCGGAAGCCCTCCGGGGTCCTAGTCACGGCTGGGACGTGAAGCACCACGCTGCGGACCCAGACGTAGCCGTTTGAGCCACCGGCGGCCGCGAGCACCGGCGCAGCAGCCTCAAGCAGGAGAATGAGGACAGCGACTATAGTCATGTGTTTACGCAGGGTCCGCATTCCTCTCTCACCGCCCGTAGCTGGGGCGGCCGAAGGGGTAACGGACTTGTGTCTTCCCGGGGGAGCGCCTCAACAGTGTCTATGCACGGAAAACGTTTTACACAGAGTTCTAACTGTGGCTTAACGGGTGTAGCTGGCTTGGCGCAAGACCCTCTTCCCTCGACGCAGAAGAGGATGCTCGAACTCCTCGCCTCATCGGGCCGCCTGGAGATAAGGGAGCT
>JALUFI010000241.1 GCA_027043685.1 Pyrodictiaceae archaeon | reverse complement strand
TGGAGGCCGTGAGGTTCGCGGTGAAGCAGGGCTTCGACTACATAGCGCTCAGCTACGTGAGGGACGCCGAGGACATAGCGGTCCTCCGCAGGATAATACGGGGCAGCGGCGGCGACCAGGCGGTGGCAGCCAAGATAGAGAGCAGGAGCGCCGTGGAGAACCTCGAGGCTATAGTGGAGGAGGCGGACCTCGTCGTGGTGGCGCGCGGCGACCTCGGGATGAACTACGGGCTGGAGGAGATACCCGCCCTCCAGGAACACATAGTCCGCACCGCCAGGAGCTATGGCAAGCCAGTAGTAGTGGCGACGCAGATACTCGAGAGCATGATAGAGAACCCGGTGCCCACGAGAGCCGAGGCCACGGACGTCTACGTAGCCGTATCCCAGGGGGTGGACGCGCTGATGCTCACCGGGGAGACGGCGATAGGCCGCTACCCCCTCGAGGCCGTGAAGTGGCTCCGCCGCATAATAGCCAGGGCCGAGCAGGCATACAGGCCGGGCAGGCCCCGGCCACGCGACCCCCTCTGGGCCTACGCGACAAGCATAGCCGAGACCGCGGAGGCGGTCCACGCGAAAGCGGTGCTCGCCTACAGCATCCACGGCACCCTCCCGCCGAGGCTCGCGGCCTCAAGGCCCTCGGCGAGAGTAGTGCTGGGCGCCAGGAGCCCCGGGGTCGCGAGGAGAGCCGCAATACTCTGGGGCCTCGAGCCCCTGGTCCTAGAGGCCAGGGACTACGAGGAGGGACTCCGCCTACTAGAGGAGAGGCTGTGCAGCGCCGGCGACCTAGCGATAGGAGACACGGTGGTCGAGGCCTATAGGGCGGGGGAGGAGCACCGCGTGACAATAAAGAGGCTAATGGAGTGTCCATCCACGAGGTCTACTTGAGCCCAAGCCTCTTCAAGGCATAGTATATCGTGGACTCCGGCCGGTCAAGCCTCTTAGCAATCTCGTATATCGAGGCACCCTCCCGGTAAAGCTTCTCGATCTCACGCAGCTCGTCCTCCGTCAGCCTACGGTGCCTCTTGTAGCGCCCCTTCCTCCTCCTAACACGCCCCATAGCCTCAAGCCTGTCAAGCGCCTTGTACACCGTGCTCATACTGTTGCCGCACATCTTCGCTATCTCCTTCACCGGCCTCCCCTCGTTATACATCTTCTCAACTATCGGCATGCACTCGTCGACAGAGGGCACGGCAGGGCACCTCCCCCGGCAGGCTGCATGGCCTCCCCCGCGCGACTAGGCACTCACCCTGGCGGCAGCCGCTGCCGAGCCACGACACCCCAGGGGAATCTAAAAACACCAAGCCCCACCGCCCGAGCCTCAATACACAAATACCCATAGATAATGCGGAATCCCGGCCCACGCCCAGAACCGGGCACGGAGAACCAGCAGGCCAGCGCCGCACACCACCTCCGGAAGGGGGGAGGGCAGCGGCCCCCAGTGCATCCGGGGGAGGCAACACATTATCCTCCGGCAATGGGGACAGTATCCACCGGCGGCCCCCTGGGGCCCTGACCGGCGGGCTATATGCCGACCAGGGGCGTGATGGGGAGGTGCCGCGGCTGGGCCTCCCCGGAGGGGAGCCCCGAGGGGGCCGCCGTCCCCGGACTACTTGGCGGCGGGGTGTATCCGTGTGGCCGGTGAGAGGGTGGTCGCGTTCGTCCTCATAGTGACCGAGATAGGCAAGGAGTACGAGATAGCTGAGAGGATACGCCGCGTCGCCGAGGAGGCGGGTGTTGAGGCGGAGGCCTACGTGGTCTACGGCGAGTACGACGTCGCGGCTAAGATAAGCGCGGACAGCCTCAAGAAGATAGACAAGGCCGTCACAGCGATAAGGACGCTGCCCGGCGTGCTGAGGACGGTGACCCTCATAGCCGCCGAGTAGCGCTGCCCACCGGGTTTTCACCCCCTCCTCCGTGCCTCCCGCACTCACACCCCTTCTCCGGGGCCCGCTGTATGCCAGGGCAGGGCGGCGGCTGCTTCGGGGCAGTGGAGCCGGGCACGGCCCGGGATGTCTGCGGCTACAGGGTCTCCCTGGAGAGGAGTGGCGAGGCCTGCCTCTACACCCGGGTGCCGGGCAGCGTGGAGGTCCTCGTCCCGGGCTGCTTGGCTGAGGTTGCGCCGCTCCAGCCCATCTACTACCCTGAGAGGATGACTGGGTTCGTTGCCCTGGTCCTGCCCCGGCCCGTCGTGGTCGAGCCTGGGGGGGAGGCGAGGCTCTGCCTGGAGGCGGAGCTGGACGCCGCGGCAGTGGCGCCGGGCGGGGGCGTGGTCGATGTCTTCACCCCTGGCCGGGGGAAGTACGGGCTCTACGGCCCCCCTAGCCGCGGCACCCTGGCCCGATGGGCCCGCACGGGCCTCGTGGAGGCCGGTGGGCGGGGCTGCCTGCCCCGCAGGGGCTGCGTGATGGCCGTGGAGCTGGTGCTCCGCAACGAGTCCCGGGGCGCAGTGGCCTTCACCCGCGTGGTGTACCGGGCGGCGGGGCTCCCCCTGGCGTACCGGGGCTGCCTCGTGGCCGGCCCAAGGGTGGAGGCGGTCGCCACGAGCCCCGCCGCCCGGTAC
>JALUFI010000240.1 GCA_027043685.1 Pyrodictiaceae archaeon | reverse complement strand
GCCTCTACCCGGTACCCGCAGCCACGCAGTGTTTTCTCCAGCTCCCTGCCCGTCGCCCCTCCCCATCCATACCCTGCGACTATGACCGCCTTCCTCCCCTCGCCGCCCGTCTTCCAGCATATCTCCTCCAGCGCCCACCTCAGCAGGGGGAAGACCCCCGCCTCGTAGGTGGGGGCCAGCACGATCAGGGCCTCGGCCTCGGCGGCGTCGGTGAGCAGCTCCGAGAGGCTTGTGCGCCTCGTGTCTGTGTAGCCGTGGAGGACTGGGCGTAGGCCGCGGCGGGCGAGGCTGCAGGCCAGGCTCCTGGCGAGCCTCTCCATGGAGCCGTACATGGAGGCGTAGAGGATGAGGACCTTGCCCTCCTCGGGCTCCCCGGAGGCGAGCCTCCTGTAGGCCTCCACGACGGAGGCGACGCTGCTCCTCCAGAGCAGGCCGTGGCCAGGCGCGATTACCCTGGGCTCCACGCCGGCCTCCTGGAGCTTGGCGAGCCCCCGGGCTATCCACTGCCGGTAGTGCCCTATCACGGTGACCACGTACTTCTTGAGGGAGCGGAGCGCCTCCCCGGGCCGGGTGCACTCGTCGTCGAAGACGCCGAGGGGTATGCCGTAGCCGCCGAAGACGTCGCAGCTCATCAGCACGCCTCTACGGGGGAGCCAGGTCACCATGGTCTCGGGCCAGTGGAGCCACGGTGTGTGAATGAATACGAGGCGCTCGCCGCCCAGCTCCAGGGCCTCGCCGTCCCGTACCACCCTCACCCTGTCGCCGAGCCAGGGCATTGACTCCCGGAGCATCCTGGCGGCGTGCCCGGTGGCGACTATCCTCGCCCCTGGGGCCCACTTGGCGACCGCGGGGAGGGTGCCCGTGTGGTCGGGCTCGAGGTGGTTGAGGACGAGGTAGCGCAGCTCCCCGGGGGCCACGAGGGACTCGAGCTCCTCCAGGAGCCTGGATGCGAAGGCCTCCTTCCAGCCGTCGACGAGTACCGCGCCCTCCGGGGTCCGGATTAGGTAGGCGTTGTAGGTTATGCCCTCGGGTATCTCCCAGAGGGCCTCGAAGAACCCGGTGTAGGGGTCGTCTACGCGGAGGAGGTGGATGCCCTCATCGATTTCCTCGACGCGGACGGATACCATGCCTAGCGGCGCCTCCCCTCCACCTGCGAGCCCCGGGGGCCTCTATCCCCTCCGCCGCGCAGCTCCACCCTGCCCTTCTCCAGCGCCAGCGCGAGACGGTACACCGCCTCCGCGGTGGCGGCCGCGAGGGCGCGGAGGGCGTTCTCCAGCTCCTCTGGGTCGTGGCGTGACTTGGCCCTCATCGCCCACTCGAGGTAGCCCTTTATCCTGGGCTCCACTGCTGTGAGCACCGGCGTCTCCCCTATCCTCTCCTCCAGCAGCTCCGCTACGTCGCGGAGCCTTCCCTCCTGCTCCAGGCCCCGGAGCAGCATGACGCCGGTGTAGCTCGGGGAGAGGAGCCTCACGAGGAGGCTGCGCTGGTCGCGGCCGTAGTAGTAGATGCGGCTCCCCTTGCTGGCCAGCGTGTCCAGCATCGCCATGACGCGGTGGGCCAGCCTGGAGCCTGCCTCTAGGCTCAGGGGCTCCGCTGCCGCCTCCACCACGGGCCTGCCGGAGCCGTCCCAGGCCGCCGCCGCGGCCACCATGTACTGCCTCCCGGACTGGTCCTGAATGGTCTCGTGGAGAACAGCCACCGCGGCAACGCCGTGGCCCGGGTCGGGCCTCGGGTGCTCCAACACCAGCCTGCCCGCGCTGACCACGGTGCTGCCCGCGATGACCCTCGCGGCCCGCGCCGCCAGGGCCCTTGCCTTGGCGAGGCTCACCGCTCCCCGGAGCACCTGTATCGCGGAGGAGGGGTCGACCGCCGCCGCGAGCGGCACTGCTATGGAGGGGAACTCGTAGGCCTCCACGTCCCTCGCCACCTGGAGCCAGTCCGTCTTCTCCAACAGGCCGGTCGCCTCCCTCTCCCAGAGGTGGATGAGCTTCACCGAGCCGGCGCTGACGACGCGGTACTGCAGGAGGCCGAGGGGCACAGCGTAGCGGGGGTCGAGGCGGAGGTAGACTATGAGGAAGGTGAGGCCGAGCCTAAGCTCCTCGGCGGAGAGGTGCCCCGGGGCCTCGAAGACGCTGCCGTATGTGTAGTCCGTGTAGCGGCCCGCCACCGGCGCCGATAGCTCGACCGCTGCGACCTCGTGGTAGACCCTTGCGCCGCCCGCGCCGTGGCCCAGGCGGGGCCTCCTGCTCTCCACGAGCCACTCCACCTCCACGGGCTCCTCCACTAGCTCCCCGAAGCCCCCGGTGGGGGCGGAGACGCTGAGCACAACCGCTGGGAGTATCCTGCCGTAGCGGAGGTCGTCGGTGAAGCTTGGCCTCTCGCCCCACGCCTTCTTCACGTCCTCGTACCTCGCCACGGCGCGGGCGAGCCAGTCGTGCTCCGCCACCGCCTCCTCCGGGGGCTGCTCGTAGACCCGGTACTCCCTGGGCTCGACGCGGACCACGATGTACTCGGTCGTGGGGTCGAAGCTGCCGGGCTGGTACTTCTCCACGGCGTCCCTCACAGAGACCTCCTCGCTCCGTATCAGCGTCTCCCTGCCGCCCCGGAGCAGCACCTTCCGGTACCCGTAGGGCGGGCCGTGCTCGTAGAACCCTATGTTGTTCCAGAAGCTCCTCCCCTTCCTGCTCAAAGCGAGCCTGGTGCCGGTGAGGGTCTCCCTCTCCTCGACGAGGCCGAGGCTGCGGAGAAGCCTCTCCTCCTCCCCTGGCAGCTCGTGGCCCCTCAGGAGGCGCCAGAGGCCCCGGAACACAGCCGCGTAGGCGTTCATTGGGTTTATGTAGAGCTTCTCGAGGGGGAGGCTGAGCCACTGCTTCAGGGCGCTGCTCCCCGCCTCGAGGAGCTTCCGGTCCCAGAGCCCGCCAGGCACAACCAGGGTCTCCGTGACCCCCAGCTCGCGGCGCCTCCCCTTCCTCCCCTCCCTCTGCATGTACTCCCTAAGGTCGCTCGGGAGCCCCACGTGGACCACGCGGTTAACGCTACCAATGTCTATTCCCTGGGCGAGCGTCCTCACGGTTATAACCAGCTTGACCCTCCCCTGCCTCGCCGCCTCCTCGACCGCCTCCCTCCTCTCCTTCGAGACCAGGTGGTGGTGCACCGCGACGAGGCCGTGCTTCTCCCGGGGCAGCCTCTCCAACAGCCTCCGGTACAGCCTCTCAGCCGCCCGTATACTCCTCACGAAGACGAGGGTAACCATCCCCTCCTCCTTCTCCGCCGCCTCGAGGACCGCTTGTAGAACCTCAGCCGTGTCTATCCCGGGCCGGGGAGGCCGCAGCCCAATGGCCTCAAGGGCCTCGTAGACCTCGTAGAAGTGCTCCCTCAGCTCCTCATCGTCGTAGACTATGTCGAGCACCCAGGGCGCCCTCGACCGGATAACCGGGGCGTAGGCCTTCACGTACTCCCTTAGAGCCTCCAGGCCCTTACCCAGCACAATGATGACACGATTAGGTGTCTTGAAGGGCTTGCCCTCGATCACCCTTGTCTCGCGGCCCGTGACCCTGGTGAGGTAGGAGGCCAGCTCCCCGGGGTTCCCCAGGGTCGCGGAGAGGACGACGACGCGGGGAGGGGTGGAGGCCAGGTGCTTGGAGACAAGCTCCACCATGGAGAGGAGGAGGTGGGCGCCGCGGGGCCCGTAGAAGTCCAGCTCATCGAAAACCACGAGGTCGACGCGGGAGAGGAAGTCCTCCAGCACCGCCCGGTACGGGGACACCGCGAGCCTCTTCATGTCAGCGAGGAGGAACGCCGGGTTAGTCACCACGACCCTGGCCCTGGAGAGGACGCGGAGAAGCTCCTCGCCACGCCTCCCCCTCCTCTCCAGGCTCGGCCTGTCAATCCTCACAACCGCGTCCTTCATCCCCGCCGCCGCGTAGTAGCTCTCGAGCCTCCGTATCTGGTCGGCCGCGAGCGCCAACGTGGGATACACAGCTAGTACCCGCCACCCCTCCCGGAGAGCGGCGAGCGCCCACGCCTCGGTCTTGCCGCTCCCAGTCCTAGCCGTCAACACCACGTTGTCGCCGCGGCCCAGCGCCTCGATTGCCTCGAGCTGGTGCCGGTAGAGACGGTACCCGCCCACCGGGGTAGAGGAGAGAGCGGGGACCACGTCGGCGAACCGCTTCCCAGCCCTCTCCGGCTCCTCGCCCGGCTCCTCCCAGACGAGGACCTCGTATCCACGGGCCCCTAGGAGCCCCGCGAGCCTGCTGCCGCCTGCCCCGCTGCCGCGTCTCGCCACGGCGTCACCCAGGGGAGGGGAGTGACGCTTCCCCAGGGGCCCCGGGTTAGGTAGGTGCCGGGGGCTAGGAGACGACGCGGGCAACGTATAGCCGGGCCTTCGCGTAGTCGTAGAACAGCTCTATGCCTATGAGCTTCGGCAGCTTTGTCACAACATCCCTCTCCGTGACGAGGCCCAGTACGTGGCCCTCCTCGTCGACCACGGGGAGCCCGCTTATCCCGCGGCGCCTCATGAGGCGGAGGGCCCTGCCGAGGTCCTCCTCGGGCCTGGTGGTGGCCGGCTCGCCCACCGCTATCCGGGTAACCGGCTCCTCGACCACGCTGTCGTCGCCGCGGCGGAGCCTGGCCAGGTTCTCCTCGACCGAGAGGTAGTCAAGCACATCCCTCGCAGTTATCATTGCCTCGAGGCGGCCGTCGCTGCCGGTGACCGGGACGTGGCGGTGCCGGTACTCGTCCATCACCCTTATCGCGTCTATTATCCTGGAGGCGTTCGTGACCGTGTGGGGCGTCCGCGTCATGACCTCGTGGACGGCGACGTGTATATCGCTGAGAGCCATTATCCCGGCTATGTGTTTCTCCGACACCACGCCGAGCAGCCGGTTCTCCTTATCAACGACCGCCACGGCGCCTATGTTTAGCCTAGACATTATGTAGACGACGTCCTCTACGCTGAACTCCCCCACCACTACCTTCGGCGGCGCCCTCCACATCACGTCCTCGACCCGGGTACTGCTTAACGCCTTGTAGATGCCGCCGGAGTCGTAGCCCCTCCTTATCGCGCCCAGTATCTTCCTTATCGAGAGGATGCCTACCAGCTTCCCCTCCTCGTCGGCGACTAGGCCGTGGCGGACGCCACGCTGGTCAAGGGCTATCATGGCCTCGACGAGGCTCTGACGGGGCTCGAGGACGACGGGGGGCGGGTAGTGACCTATGAGGACTAGGCGGCGCTCCAATCGGCTACGCCCAGTGGTGGACTGGTATCGTATGGGTTCGGGGGTGAGAAAAAGGCTCCTCCTTAGAGCGGGGGCACTGGCTGCTCGGCGCCGCAGGCCTCGCAGACGAGCACCCAGGCCTTGCCGCGCTTCTCCAGCCTCGTGTCGGGGGCTCCGCAGGTGGGGCAGATTACGTAGGTCTTCACGAACCTCTGTATCATGTTGTTGAGGGTCGCCGATGAGACCTTCGCGTTTATTATGAGCATGCCGTTGTCCTCGTCGTAGTTGCCGCTTGTACCGAGCTCCTTGAGCAGGTACTTCATGAGTATCCTCGGGTCGCGGCGCATAACGTCAGCGAGCTGCTTGAAGTTCCTGATGATAGTCTTGTTTCCGACCCTCTCAACCTGTATCCTCGGCAGCTCGAAGCGGGAGGCCTTGGTGCCCCTCGCTGGGAGGCGCTGGTAGAGCCGCTGCAGGAGGTACTCGTAGTCGTAGAGCAGCTCCAGGCCCTTCCTTGGAGCCTGCACAGCTACGCACCCCGAGAGGCCGGCCCCGGGAGCGTTTCTCCGTTAATAAGGGGGGAGCTGCCTCTTCCCCGGCAGGCGGCGCTGAGGGGCTGACTGCTCCTTGGAGGAGCCCATGGTTTACATGAAGCTGATGGAGGTCCGGGGCGAGAAGATACTGGCTGTGTGCGACGAGGAGCTGCTCGACGCTAAGCTGATAGACAGCGAGATGGGCATAGTGTTCCACGTGAACCGGCGGTTCTACGGCGGCGAGCTGGTCCCCGTGAGCTACGCGATAATGAAGGCCAGGGAGGCAACGATACTGAACCTCGTGGGTGAGAAAATAGTCGAGGCCGCGATAAGGGAGGGGCTCGTGCACCCCGAGGCGGTGATGAGGATAGCCGGTGTGCCCCACGCGCAGACGGTTAAGATGCCTCTCTAGGCGTCCATCGCGGCGAACAGCTCCTCGAGGTATAGGGGGAGGAGGCCCGCCTCCACCCTCCTTCCGGCCCTGGAGAGGTTCCAGAGGTTCCCCGCCAGCCTTGGAAGCATGAGGGCGAGGGGCGCGCCAGCCGCGGCCGCTGCCGCAGCCGCGCCCAGCCCGGCGAGCGAGGAGAGCACCCGGAGCCTCTCGATGGGAGAGAGGTATAGCGTGGCCATTGAGTGCCTGGAGGCCCTGCCGGCCTCAGCCGCGGCGTCTGCGCCTCTCCTCAGCTCCTCGAGGAGCCTCTTCCTCTCACGAACCGCCTCGAGCACTGCCACGGCCTCAGCCGCGTCCTGAACCGTCATGCTGCATCCCTCCTCCGCCCTGTAGCCCGTTTCGCGTAGTCTCCGGCGCCGGGGGCGGCCTTGGCCCCTCCGGGGCCGTGACACCTCTCCGGGGTGGTGGTGCCTCCACTGGGAGGGGTCATCGCGGCCCGCTACGCGTATTATAATTCGCGTTGCTAAGCGTAATTAACGGGTCCCCGGTGCCCAGCCTGTTCCCACCCCGGTGCCACCGGGTCTTGGCAGCCGGCTACGCTGCGCGGGACGAGTGCGGGAGGGCGAAGGAGAGCCTAACCGTCTGCATGAGCTTCGTCACAGACCTCACCTTCACCTCCGTCCCGGAGAACCTGGCCCGCGTGGTGGGAGGCGAGGCGGGGTTCGCGATACTCGCCAGGATATTCGCCGACACCGCTAGGAGGATCTACAGCCGCGTGCGCGCCGCCTGCTGCCCCGACTCCAGCGACCCCACGCTGCTCTTCAGGCGCCTCGAGTACGTTACCCACCTCATAGGGGGGAACGGCTACAGGGCTGAGGCCCGGGTCGAGAGGGTTGATGGAAGCATACGCCTCCTCTTCAGCAACGTCGGCCACGTGAGGGACGGTAGCCTGCTCTACGCGGCGCCGATAGTCGGCGTGATAGCAGGCATGATTGAGGCAATGGGGCTTAAGACGAGGATACTCAGCGACGCCTCCAGGCTCCGCCACGCGGAGAGCAACGCCTACAGGGTCTACCCCGTCCGCGTCTCACCAGGCGAGGTAGAGGTAGCCGTCGTGCCGCCGAGTAGCTGAGGCCCCCGGGCCCGCAGTGGAGCCCCGTGGGCTGCGGTGACGGCTTATCCCCCTCCCCTCCCCCTTTCTCCTACGAGAGCTTGGTGGAGCTGCCCGTGTCGAGCGTCCCGGTCTATGAGGAGGAGCTTGACGGGCTACTCCTGATGGAGTATGAGGAGTTCGAGCTGAAGCACCCGAGCTTCCTTGTCCTCGGGCTCCCCGACACCGGGCTCGTTGGCGTCATCTCCGCCAACCACCTCGTGGAGACCCTGGGGATGAAGGAGGTTGCAGGCATAGACGTGATGACGTTGATGCCTCCGGTGGCCGTGATATCCAAGGGCGCTGTACGTCCACCGCTCCGGATATACGTGAAGGACAACCTCATGGCGCTCACGGCTGAGGCTCCTGTGCCCCCGGCCTCTGTGCACGCGCTGGCGAAGATGATTGTGGACTACGCGATGAAGAGGGGCGTGGACTACATAGTCTCCATCGTGGGTGTTGCCTCGCCGGCCCGGATAAACATTGAGAAGCCCAGGGTGTACTGGATAGCGAGCAACGAGAAGGCCCGGAAGCTGATGGAGGGCGTGGAGGCCGAGGGGTTCCTCAATGGTTACCTCGTGGGCCCCTACGCGCTCATACTCAAGAACGCTATAAGGGCCCGGGTGCCGAACCTCGTGCTCCTCGCAGACGCGTACATAGAGTTCCCCGACCCCGAGGCCGCTGCAGAGGTGCTCAACGTGCTCTCGAAGATAACCGGGGTCCAGGTGGACACGAAGAAGCTCCTCGAGCAGGCCGAGATGATAAGGCTCCGGCTCCGCGGCTTGATGAAGCAGACGAAGCAGACGATGGCCGAGATGGGTGGGCCGAGCCCGCTCATGTATGCCTAGAGGGAGGGCCGGGGGCGTATTCCGGGCATCATTCACCCGCTGCCCGTGGGGGTGGCTTCCCGTGGTAGAGGACGTGGAGGAGCTGTTTGAGAGGCTCCGTAGGAGGGTTATGAGGGAGGTTGACAGGGTGCTCAGTGAGTTCGAGGCGCTGCGGCTCGACTGGACGCCGGACGGGAGGCTGAGCCCGCTGTACACGGTCTACGAGTTCCCCGACAAGTACGTGGTCCTAGTTGACCTCGCCGCAGCCGACGTTGACTCCGTTGAGGTCAAGGTCGCTGATGACCGCTTGGTTATAGAGGCCAGGCTTGAGAGGGAGATTAGCCTCGGCGACCTATACGGGACCACCGCCATGAGGGGTGTGACGCTCCGCTACTACCGGCAGGAGATACCGCTGCCCCCAGACGCGGACGTGGAGGGCATGTCCTATAGGGTGAGGCCGGACAAGATTGTGGAGATAGTGATTCCGCGGAGACGGGGCTAGGCCCCCCGGGGAGGCACCTAGAATATTATTGGCGCCGGCTTCATCGGGCGCCGTGGATGCGGCGAGCCAGCGGGGGTGCATTGCCGTGGCGTATGAGGGTGTTGTTGAGAGGGACGAGAAGGGCTACCTGGTTAGGATACCCGAGGAGGTCATTGCGAGTATTCGTTGGCGTGAGGGCGACAAGGTGCGTATCGAGCTGAGTGAGTGGAAGGGCAGGGTAGTGGTCGTCATCTACAAGTAATTCCTTATCCCCTGGTTGCTGTCTTTTTGCGTGAGCCGTTGTCTCCCGTGGTCTACTCGTCTATTCCTGCCAGTTTCTTCGCCACTAGGCGTGTCAATGCTGCTGCTACGATGTCCGCTGCCGCGCCTGGGCCTTTGAGGCGTAGCCGTCTCCATAGCAGCGCCTCTGCTGCCGGGCTCTCTGCGGCTGCGCGTATCTCCTCGGGGTCTATGCCCGTCCTTCTCCGGACCAGCATGTCGCCCTCCGCTGCTATGATTAGCGTGGCCTTCTTCACTGCCTCTGCTAGGCTGGTGCGGTGAGCCTCCTCCTCTAGGA
>JALUFI010000239.1 GCA_027043685.1 Pyrodictiaceae archaeon | reverse complement strand
GGAGAGGGGCTCCCTAAACACTGGTCCCGGAGACTGTGTCTGCGCTAGCTTGGGGGCTCGTTGTTCTTCACGGGGTCTGGGGGCTCTGCTTCTAGGCCTAGGCGTGCTGCTGCCCCGTGGGCCGCTAGTATCCCGGTTGCGGCTGCGACGTTTATGCCGCGGCTGAGGCCCGCGCCGTCGCCCGCGGCGTATATGCCTGGCATGCTCGTCTCCATTGTCTCCGGGTCTACTTTGACTCTGAGGCTGTAGTACTTGACCTCGGGGGCGTAGAGGAGGGTGTGCTTGCTCCACACCCCTGGGGCTAGGTCGTCTAGGCGCTCGAGGCCCTCGAGTATGTCGGTGAGCACCCTGTGGGGGAGCGCCATGGCTATGTCGCCCGGGGTTGCGGTGGGGAGCGTTGGCTCGACGACGCTCCTTGCTATCCTCTCGGGGGTGCTCCTCCTCCCCGCCCATAGGTCTCCGAGGCGCTGCACGAGGGGCCTCCCGCCGCCGAGCTTTGTGGCTAGCCTGGCTATGCTCCTCCCGTAGTCCAGGGGGTCCTCCATGGGGTCTGTGAGGCGCAGCGTGACGAGGAAGGCGAAGTTGGTGTTCCTGCTCCTCCTCGTTGCGTAGGTCTCGCCGTTGACGCCGACGAGGCCCGGCTCGTAGTACTCCTCGACCACGTAGCCGCCGGGGTTGGTGCAGAAGGTGCGGACGCGGTCATCATAGGTCTTGGTGTGGATTATGACCTTGGGGTCCCAGACCACGCTCGTCAACGGCTCCATCACGGTGTAGGGGACCTCGACTCGTACCCCGACGTCGAGGGGCCCGGGCTCGGTCTCCACGCCGAGCCTCGACGCGGTCTCGGCCAGCCACTTGGCGCCGCTCCTCCCCGGGGCGAGCACCACTGCGCGGGCCTCGACGGCTCCCCGGGTGGTCTCGAGCCGGAATCCCGTGGTGTCGGGCAGGGGCTCCAGCCTCTCCACCCTGGTGAGGGTGTGTAGCTCGACGCGGCTCCTCTCCAGGTACTCCTCCATAGCAGCTATAACCTTCACGGTGTTCTCCGTGCCCATGTGCCTCTGCCTTATCGGCACGAACCTGGCCCCGGCCCGGACAGCCCTCCTCTCCAGCTCCGAGACCCTGGAGGGGTCGGGCTCGTAGAGCCGGTCCCTGGGGGCGCCGAAGGCGAGGAAGGTCTTGTCCACGAGCTCTATCAGCTCCATCGCCCTGTCCCAGCTCCCGAGGAGCTTGTCGAGCTCGCCGCCCACGTCTGGCCTAAGGTTGATGATGCCGCTGCTCAGCGCCCCGGCGCCCCCGACGCCGCTTAGGAGGAGGCAGGGCCTGCAGCCCACGCATCTCCCGGTCTCGCGGAGCGGGCACCTCCTCGCCGCAACCCTCGGCCCAGCCTCTATGACCGCGACCCTGGCGCGGCCCCTCCTGGCCTCCCCGGAGAGCCAGAGGGCTGTGAAGAGCCCCGCCGGCCCCGCGCCCACTATCGCGACGTCGACTCGGTGCACCAACGAGGGACACCCCTCCTCCCGGCATCCAGATGCTAGTCTAGGCCCAGCTCCCTGCTCCGGTCAATCGTGCACTCCACGTCCTCGCCCGTAGCTATCAGGGAGACCGGGGTGTCGATCTCCTCCTCGACCCAGGCGACCCACTTCCTCGCCTCGGGGGGCAGCTCGCCCCAGCTCCTCCTGCACCTCGCCTCGGGGAAGAGCACGTCCAGCTTAGTCAACGCTACGTCGGTGGCCGTGTTGGCCCTCACCGCTCTCCTGGCCAGCTCGGGGTTGAAGGGCGCCGCCCTCCGGGGCCTCCCCGTCACGGTGCCGTACTCCACCCAGCCCAGCTCCTCCAGCTTCTCCCTTGGCAGCTCCCCGGGCAGCGGCCCCGAGCCGACCCTCGTCACGAAGGCCTTCAGCACCACGGTTATCCGGGAGGCGTCCCTGGGGCCGAGCCCCAGCTCGCTCAGCGCGGCCGCGGCGGTGGTGTCGCGGCTCGTCACGTAGGGGTAGGTGCCGTGGTAGAGGCTGAGCCAGTACCCCTGCGACGCCTCCACGAGCACCGTCTCGCCCCTGTCAAGGGCCTCCATGAGCTCGGCCTGCGTGTCGGCCAGGAAGGGCTCTAGCTCCGGATAGTCCCTGGCCAGGCGGAGGCGGCGGAGAACACGGTCAACCATCGCGGCGCCGACGCCGGTGCCGGTGCTCCCCACGGTCTTCATGAGGTACTCGTCCCGCCTCTCCCTCTCCACGTGCTCCCTGGTGATGACGCCCGTCATGGGGTCGATGAAGAGCCTGCCGCGGAGCCCCAGCCCACGGGCCTCATCGAGGAAAACATCGAGCGCGACCAGCGCGCCGCGGGCTATGTAGAGCCTGGTGGAGGGGTTCACGAACCCCGCTGGGGAGACGCGGAGCCTGAACCTCTCCCCCCGGTACACCACCGTGTGGCCCGCGTTGCTCGCCCCGGTGCGGGCCGCAGCCCAGGGCCTGTAGCGGAGCGCGAGGTAGGCCGCGACCCTCCCCTTCCCCTCGTCGCCGAAGAAGCCGCCAACCACTACATGCGCGGGCACGGTGTCCCGCTCTTAGGTGCAGCCCACCCCG
>JALUFI010000238.1 GCA_027043685.1 Pyrodictiaceae archaeon | reverse complement strand
GGAGGCGGCGCAGGCCTAATTTCAATAGGCCCCTCCCCGGCCGGGCCCCGGGGCCCGGCCGGGGAGGGGCCTATTGAAATTAGGCCTGCGCCGCCTCCTCGGCGGCCTCCTCGGTGGCCAGGGCGGCGAGCCTCCTGGCCCACTCCATCTCCTGGAGCTGCCTAGAGGCCTCCTCCACGTCCTTGACGGTGTCTATGCTGCGCCAGTAGACGTCGCGGAACGGCACGCCGACCAGCAGGCGCTGCTCGGCGAGCTCCGGGAACCCCTGCTTCTCTATGTCGCCCTTCTCGGGCAGCCACTTCGCCACCTCGGGGCGGAGGGCGTAGACGCCCGCGTTTATCCAGTAGTCGAGCACAGGTTTCTCTATGAACTTCCTTATGTGGTTCTCCTCGTCGACCTCGACTATGCCGTAGGGGCTCCGCAGGGGCACCAGCGCTATCGCCCCCACAGTGTCCCCCTGCAGGGCCTCCGCGACCTTCCTCGCGTCGAGGTTGGTTATCACGTCGCCATTCACCACGAAGAAGTACTCCTCGCCGGCTAGGAGGTGCATCGCGTTCCTTATAGCGCCGCCGGTGCCCAGCGGCTCCTCCTCAACCACGTAGGCTATCCTCACGCCGAGCCTCCTGCCGCTCCCCAGGTACTCCACTAGCTTCTCCCACCGGTACCCCGCCAGCACCACGAAGTCGCGGAAACCGAGGCTCTTGAAGTGAAGAATCTGCCACTCAATTATAGGCCTCCCCGCGACCTCGACAAGCGGCTTAGGCTTCTCAATGGTTAGCGGCCTCAGCCTCTTACCGAAGCCACCCGCCAGGATAACGACCTTCACCACGGCGACGCTACACCATGAAAACCACACAGAAAACCAGTGGCAAACTCTTAAACCCGCCGCAGCGCGCCGCCAGCCTTATCACACCCATCCAGGCAAATGAAGACTCCCTGCCATGGACGGGCCCAGCTACGGGGAGGAGCCAACGGGCTCCCCCCGGCGGGCCCCGCCCCGCCGACGGGGCCGAGTAGCCCGGCCCACCCCAGGCGCGGGTGAGGCGGGGACCGGCGAGGCCGGCAAACCCCTCCCCCTCTCCCGCCAGCGGGTAGCCCCAGGTGCCTAGGTGTTGGCCTCACGCAGGGAATTCATCGCCGCTTTGGCTGCCCTGCTGCTGGGCGCGGGGATGGGGTTCTCGTACCTCGGCGGCGTGGAGGTTACTCGTCTCCGCCTCGGCCTGGGGCGCAGGGTCCTCGTCCTCGCCGACCTCCACGTCCACGCCAGGCCGCGGCTCGACGTGGTGGAGCTTACCCGCGTCCTGCGGCCAGACCTCGTGCTCGTGCTCGGGGACACCTGGGACGAGATGAGCCCCGGGCCCTGGGCGGCCCTGGAGACGCTCCGGGATATACGGCGCTTTGTGGGCGACGCCGCCGCGGTGCTGGGGAACCACGAGTACGCCGCGGCGAGGCGGGGCGGCCCAAGCGTCGCGGAGGCCGTGGGGCTCCTGGAGGACGCGGGCTACGCGGTGCTCCGGGACTCAGCGGCGGAGCTGCGTGGCCTCCGCATAGGCGGCCTCGACTGGCGCGACGACCCCCGGGGCTACGCCGAGCCCGCGTCCCGCCTAGGCGGCGTGGACCTCGTGGCCTCTCATAGCCCGGACGCGCTCCCCCACCTGCCCCGTGGCAGGGGGCTCCTTCTCCTCGCCGGCCACACCCACGGCGGCCAGGTCTGCCTCCCGATGAACAGGAGCGTCGCTACGAACAGCGTCTACGGCTACAAGTGGGGCCTCTACCGGTGCTGCGGCAACACGGCCTACGTCTCCAGGGGGCTCGGCGAGATGCTCCCCCCGAGGCTGTTCTGCAGGAGGCAGGCAGTCCTCATCGAGTAGAAACAAGGCCGGAGCAGTGGTGAACCGCGACGAGTCTCTGGTATAAGCCTTGCTCACCCCTGGTGAGTCCCCGAGAAAACCCCGGGAACCACGGTCCCTAGGCGACACGGCTAGAACCGGGAAGAGGAGGTGACGCGGCCTATGCCCTTCAAGCTAGGAACCACGGCTAAGGCTGTCCTAGTAGTAGCGATCGCCGCCCTCGCCGCCGGCGCAGTGGCCTACGCCTATAGCAGCCAGCATCAGTGGTGGTCGGGCTGGGGCTCACACCCCGGCATGGGGTGGGCCTGGCACGCCCGGCACGGCCCCTGGTGGACACGCGGCGGCTGGGGCCCAGCGGCGCCAGAGCATCGTGCATGGCACGGGTGGCGCGGGGCGCCGGTGACCTACACGCTTAGCCAGGACTACGTCAACCAGGTCGAGCAGGTGCTGGAGTCCAACAACGCCACCGCCGCCCTACTGAACCAGGGCTACAGCGTCGCCGTGATCAAGCCGCTGCTCAACGCAGCCGTGGGGGCCGGCGGCAGGGTTGAGATAACCGCTGAGAAGGCCATAGTGGTGCTCGCCAGGCAGCAGGGCCCCGCGCCAGGCATGCCGGCGAGGATAGTGGTGCTCGTAGACATATCCAACGGCACCGTGACGCCCCTGAAGCCGCCCTACCTCCCGACGCATGGCTGACGCAGCCACCCCGGGCCCCCATCGTGTTTTTACCC
>JALUFI010000237.1 GCA_027043685.1 Pyrodictiaceae archaeon | reverse complement strand
CTAGAGGAGGCCGCGAAGACGGTCGAGGCTATGGCTAACCGTATGCGTGGAACCGTGAGGCCCGCTGAGTCGCTCGCCGAGAACAAGGCGAACAACCTCATCTACA
The DNA here is from genome assembly GCA_027043685.1 of Pyrodictiaceae archaeon. Classification (GTDB taxonomy): domain Archaea; phylum Thermoproteota; class Thermoprotei_A; order Sulfolobales; family Pyrodictiaceae; genus QNYQ01. The sequence goes on along the minus strand of JALUFI010000237.1, from coordinate 9,085 downwards.
CAGTGTCGGAGCTCCTGGACGAGCTGGCTATTGCTCTCCGGAGGCTCCGCTGCATAGGCGAGGCAGCTGGCGCCGAGGGGGGCAAGGTTAAGACCATATGCACGACGTGGAGGATAGTGGAGGGCGACGGCAGCGGCCTAATGCTTATACGCATCAAGCCCGAGACGGTTGTGAGGCTGGGCGACGGCCGTCTCTTCTTCCACCGCGGCGTGGTCCGCATGGAGGCCGAGGGCACCAGGGTCAAGCTCTGCAAGTGGAGCTACTGCAAGGAGTTCAACACCGCTGACCGCGAGGGCATTATAAGGGAGCTGCCGCAGCTGCTCTACCTGCTGCGCCATGTAGCCAACGCGATAAGGAAGAGCGCCGAGGCGGTACTGGTCTGCGCAAGGCAGAGCGCAGCCGAGTGCGTCCGCCTCTAGGCCCCTCCCCTGCCCCGGTGCCCCCGCCGTGCCGGGGAGCCACGGTTTTGGCCCAGTGGAGGGCTGGCTCGCGAAGACTAGGCGCAGCCTGGGCTTCGTCAAGGGCTGCCACCAGCCCCTCCCACGCCTCTTCTACACGCCGAGGCTCGTGGAGGGGGTGAAGACCTGGAATCCTCCACGGGGCCTCGTAATCGATGAGGCCGCCGCGTGGAGCACCACCAGGTGCGGCATAGAGTCATACATCCTTGACCCCTCCAGGGCCCTACTCCACGCCCCTTGGGAGGCCGCCGCGGGGCTCCGGAGCTGCGACGCCCCTATCTGCAGGGCCGCCCTTGGGCTCCTCGAGCTGCTGGGCCTCGCCCCGGGTGAGCCCCCGGGCGGCGTCACGGGGGGCCTCGCCTACTCCCCCGGCAGCGCCAGCGACATCGACCTTGTCGTCTACGGCCTCGGCGCGGGCGAGGAGGTTTACCGCGCACTCCGCGACCTCCGGGAGGACGGGGTTACGGCGCCTCTCTGGGGAAGGGGCCACGGCTGGAGCGCTGCCGATGAGGGGCTCCACGAGGCGCTGGCCACCGCCAGGCTGCTTCAGGGCGTTTACCGGGGCTTCGTCTACGAGGTGCGTGTGACAGCGTGCACCGCTCCCAGCCACTGTCCACGTATCCACGTAGAGGGCTGGGCCGTGGTTGAGGGCGTTGTCTGCGGCGGCCTCGGCTACACTACACCAAGCCTGTACCGGGTCTGCGGCGCCGGGGGAGAGGAGTGGCTCGTGATGAGCTACCGTCTCCGCTACACGGAGCTACCCCGGGGTCTACGGGTTAGGGTTGGGGGCCAGGTGCAGAGGCTCTGCGGGCTACGCGTCCTCGTACCGGATCACGGGGGGAGTGTGGAGCCGCTGGGGCTAGGCCCTTAGCCAGGCGCCCCAGGGGGGCTGCGCTTCCCTGGAGTCAGGGAGGGGTTCCCTGGCCGTGGCTAAGCCCCGGATATACGTCACAAGGAGGCTCCCTGGCCCCTGCTTCGAGAGACTGCTTGAGGAGTTTGACGCCGAGGTCTGGCCCGAGTGGAGGCATCCGCCTTACGAGGTGCTGCTTGAGAAGGCCAGGGAGGGGTTCCAGGGATTCGTGACCCTCCTAACCGATAGGATTGACTGTGGCTTCATCTCGGAGGCCGCGTCCCACGGCACGAGGATTATCTCGCAGTACGCGGTCGGCTACGACAATATTGATGTCGAGTGCGCCACTAGGCACGGGGTATACGTGACCAACACGCCGAACGTGTTGACCGAGGCCACCGCGGAGCTCACCTGGGCACTGATACTCGCCACCGCCCGTCATATTGTAAAGGCGGACCGCTACGTCCGGAGCGGAGAGTGGTACCGCAGCGGGACAGGATGGCACCCCGAGCTCTTCCTAGGCATGGAGCTGAGGGGGAAGACGCTCGGCATCATAGGCTTCGGCCGCATAGGCAGGGCTGTCGCCAGGATAGGCGCCCACGGCTTCGGCATGAAGGTGCTCTACTACAGCAGGCGCCGTGCCCCCGAGGAGGTTGAGAGGGAGATAGGGGCCGAATATGCGCCGCTCGAGCGCCTGCTGAGGGAGTCAGACGTCGTCAGCATACATGTACCGCTGACCCCCGAGACTCGTGGAATGATAGGCGAGAAGGAGCTGCGTCTGATGAAGCCCACCGCTATACTCGTGAACACCGCCCGCGGGGCTGTGGTCGACCCCGACGCGCTGGTCAAGGCATTGAAGGAGGGCTGGATAGCCGGCGCGGGGCTAGACGTGTTCCACGAGGAGCCGCTGCCGCCGGACCACCCATTGACACGGCTTGATAACGTGGTGCTGGCCCCTCACATAGGGAGCGCGACCCACGAGGCTAGGCAGGCGATGACCTGTGCAGTGCTAGAGAACCTGCTGGCGTTCAAGCGCGGAGAGGTGCCGCCTAACCTGGTGAACCCGGAGGTCGTGGAGAAGAGGCGGCCCGGCTTCCAGGACTGAGATGAGGAGAACCCTCTACGCGGGGAAAAGCACGTGGAGAATAGGGGGTTAGAGGAGGCCGCGTAGCTTCATGGCCTCCACTACCTTGCTGACAGCCATCATGTAGGCGGCATCCCTCATCGGGTGCTTAGAGGTGTCTAGCTCGCGGTGCCAGTAGTCCCAGAGAGCCCTGGTGTTATGGCTCATCTTCTCCTCTAGGATGTCCTTGGCCTGCTCCTCGGTTATTAGGCCGCCTATGCGGTTGTTCATCCACTCAACGTGGCTCATTATCACGCCGCCGGCGTTGGCGAGTATGTCTGGCACTATCACGGTTCCCTTCTTGACTAGTATCTCCTCCGCCTCCGCGGTTGTCGGGCCATTCGCTGCCTCGACTATCAGCTTTGCCTTCACCTTGTCAGCGTTCTCCTGGGTTATGACGTCCTCGATTGCAGCCGGGACGAGTATGTCGACGTCTAGCTCTAGTAGCTCCTCGTTTGTTATCTTCCTCTCAGCCTTCTCGTAGTATATGACTGAGCCGGTCTTGTTCTTCACCTGCTTGACCTCGTCCGGGTCCAGGCCCTTGCTGCTGTAGATGCCGCCCCTGCTGTCGCTCACCGCCACTATTACTGCGCCCATTTCGTGGAGGAACTTGGCGGCGTAGTAGCCGGCGTTGCCGTAGCCCTGGACGGCCACTGTCCGGCCCTCTATGCCGCCCCACATCTTCTTTGCTACCTCCCTGGCTGCGACTGCGACTCCGAAGCCGGTAGCGATTATCCTTGTCTCGAGGCCTCCGAGGAGCTTCGGCTTGCCGGTTATGACGCCGAAGTGGTGGATGCCGGTGAGCCTGTAGTACTCGTCCATCATCCAGGCCATTATCTGGGGGTTGGTGTAGACGTCGGGGGCCGGTATGTCGTGGTCGGGGCCTATGTACTTGTAGAGGCCGCGTATGAAGCCGCGGCTGAGCTGCTCCAGCTCCCTCGGGCTAAGCTTGTGGGGGTCGACGCGGACCCCGCCCTTGCCGCCGCCGTAGGGGAGGCCTGCGAGAGCGTTTTTCCACGTCATCATCATGCTCAGCGCTATTACCTCCTCCATGGTCACGCCGGGGTGGTACCTTATGCCGCCCTTGTAGGGGCCGAGGGCGCTGTTGTGCTGACTCCTCCACCCAACGAATACCTTGACGGAGCCGTCATCCATGCGGACGGGGATCTTGACCTGGATTACGCGCTCGGGTAGGCGGAGGGCCTCGTAGACGTCGTCGCCGAGGCCTAGGAGGTCAACCGCGCGGCGGAGTATCTTCTCCTCCTCGACCAGGAGGAGACGAGAATCCTTCTGAGGAGCACGTGACAAGGCGAAACGGCCTCCGTGTTTATTCGGCCAAGGGCTCAGAGATTTAACATGTATGGTTATGTACATCGGTGGCGTAACCGTGACCCGGCAGCGGCGGGGAGGCAGCGGAGGCCTGGTTGAGGGCACAGTGGTGATGATTGACCTTGACCGCTTCGGGGAGGTTGTGGAGGAGCGTGGTTGGAGCGAGTACAGCCCGAACCCCGCGACGGGGCTATTGACACGGCTTGTGGAGGAGCTAGTGTCCAAGTGGAGTGGTTATCTCGTCTACGGGCTTGACGAGGAGCGGGGCACCGAGGAGGCTGTTATCGAGTTCCCGTTCGTCGAGCCCGAGGAGCTTAGAGAGGACCTTGAGAGAATTAGGAGAGAGCTTAACAAGCTGGGAGTCGGGGTAACGATAGTAGCTGTTAAGGGTTATGTTGGCCTCGTGTCTCGGAGCCTTGACCGCCGTGCAGCCTACGGCGCGACCCCTGCTAGGAGGCTGGCTGCCAGGCTGCTGAGGCAGGCGAAGAGGAGGGGAGGAAACGTGGTCATCATAGCCTAGAGCGCCTCGAGGAGCAGCCGTGTGAGCAGCGCAGCTATGCTCGCTACTGTCGTGTCATAGAGCAGCGCTGCCGCAACTAGCTTGGCGTCCCTTGTCTCGCTATACATTGCAGAGAGCGTCGCTACGCATGGTATGTAGAGGGTTACTGCCACCATCACCGCTAGTGCCTGGGCCGCCGTTAGCCCATAGGAGCGCAGCACCTCTATGGGGCCCGCCGCCTTGGCGGGGGCCACTGCCGCGAGCGCATCGAGGAACACCTCTTTCGCCACAAAGCCGCCTATGAAGCCGAATCCTAGTCTCCAGGAAATGTCGCTGGGCGTGCCAATGACTACCGAGATGTATGGGGCTAGCAGGCGTCCAAGCTGAGCAGCGTAGCTCTCGGCCTCATTGACTCCACCCAGGTAGCCCTGGGGCCCATAGTTCGCGAGCAACCATAGTACGAGGGAAGCCACTGCTATCACTGTGCCAGCACGCACCAGGAAGTGCTTCAGCTTATCCCAGGTGAGCCACCATATGACTTTCAGGCTAGGCTTCTTCACGGGTGGGAGTTCTAGCAGCAGCTCCTCCTCTGCGACACCGCTTCCCCTCGTCATCAGCTTCAGTGTGAGGAGGAACACTGTTATCGCTATCATGTATACCGTGAAGACCGCTAGTGAGCTCCAGAGCCCGCTTCCGAAGTAGGCGTTGGCGAAGGCTAGGAGGACAGTCAGCCTCGCCATACACGGTATGAGCGGCACGGCGAATACCATTGCTCGGCGCTCGGCCTCGGTGTCCATTATCCTCGTCGCTATGACGCCTGGGACGTTGCAGCCCAGGCTCAGCATGGCCGGGAACACTGCTTTCCCGCTGACGCCGAACCTGCGGAAGAACTTGTCCATGCCAGCGGCTATCCTTGGGACAAGGCCGGAGTCCTCGAGAGCAGCTATAAGCGCCATTAACACCATTACTAGCGGCATAAACGTCATGACAAGGCCTACTCCATAGCTGCTTGAGAGCAGTCCCTCGCCTAGAAGCTTCGCGAGGACTGGGTTAGGTATAGAGGACTCAACCACAGAAGCAAGCCAGTCCATCAGCCTCGCGGTCAGCTCTACTAGATTGTACTCGCGGATGAACTCAGCGGCTCCATGTAGCCCCAGGTTGTCTAGGAGAAGGTCAAGCGGCGAGCCGGTAGCTATAGCGTAGGTCAACAGGAACAGCGTGAACATGGATAGGAGGCTTGCGAGCGGCCCCAACACGGGGTGGAGGAATACGCGGTCAAGCCTGGAGAGCCCCTCGGGACCCGTTGCCTCGCGGAGTGAGCGTACATAGCGGTTGTAGAGACGGGAGGCCTCCTCGTACTTTGCCTCAGCGAACAGGGCTGCGCGCTCGCCTGGCTCGCCGGCCTCAGCTACTAGTTCGCGTATTTTCTCGGCAACATCGCTGCCGGTGACCCGCTTCACGAGTTCCCATGCCCAGTCCTGGTCCTCGAGGAGACGGGCCGCGAGCCAGGCGGCTCTCCGGCGGGGGAGGCCAGCTTGCTCCAGAACCCTGGTTACCTCCAAGTGGAGTCCGCGGAGCTTCTCCGGCACCACTACGCTTGTACATGGCTTAGCCTCTTCCCGGCCCTCCAGGACTGCGCGAATCACTTCCTTCAACCGCTCTATGCCTCTCCCGCTGAGAGCGCTCACCGGCACCACGGGGACGCAGAGGGCCCTGCTGAGCCCTTCAACGTCTATCTCTATGCCCCGCTTCTCGGCCTCATCTATCTTGGTGAGAACCACTATCATCCGTGGGCTGAACTCTGCCACATCTAGTACGAGGAAGAGACCCCTCTCAAGGTTCGTTGAGTCGGCTATGACTAGTACCGCGTCCACCTTCTGCGATAGGAGGAAGTTCCTAGTCACCTTCTCCTCCGGGCCGGAGCCGTTTACGCTGTAGGTTCCCGGGAGGTCGACGAGGCAGACCGTCTTCGAGCCCAGTCTTAGCTTGGCGTACCTGACGTCGGTGGTAGCCCCTGGCCAGTTGGCTACCAGTGCACTGGCCCCCGTGAGTGCGTTGAAGAGTGTGCTTTTGCCCGTGTTTGGTGCACCGACAAGCGCCACTATGTGGTCGCAGTCACGGCTCGCCATACCTTGTCTTGTCCCCCGGGCTGTCCCCGGGGGCTCTGCTCTTCTTTAACTGGGTTGAAAATGAAGCCGAAACGGCTTCTAGCAGTCTAGGGTTGCTCGAGGGCGCCCGCCTCGGCTGCGCTGGAGGCTGGAGTGGAGGGCGCCTCTACGCGGAGACGTATCTCCTCGGCAGTTTCCTCAACCGGCTGTATCGCTATCAGCTCTGCCAGCTTCTCCTCGAGCACATGGACCGGGTGCCTGCGCAGGCTGTCTATAGCGTTGTAGAGGTTTAGGAACGCCTTGCTTGAGCCCAGGTAGCCGTGGTTACTGGTCGCGACCGCTAGAAGCGTCCATGCATTGAAGAGCGCCCTGGCCTCAAAGCTCTCCCTGAGGCTCGACGCGTCTATGCCGAGAACCTTGCGCGCCTCCTCTATGTATCCCATGTATAGCTTCTTCTCCTCCTCGTTGCGGAGAACCGCTGGGCCGAACCTAACGCGTTGGCCGCTGACATGCCTCTCGCCGAGCCCTGGTATGCTCACCTTGCCGTATGCTGCCTTGATTCTCCAGGTCTGTGTGTCGCCGCTATCAACGCCTATCGCCTTGAGCAACGGTATCATTGCTGCCGATGCGAGGCCGAGCGCGTGGAGCCTCCCCCGCCAGAGCTTGCGCAGTATGAGGAGGAAGAGCACCGCCTTCTTCCTCGAGCCCTTCCCGCTCCTCTGCATTATGTGGGGGATGAGGCCGCCGGCGGCTGCGACCGATGCATGGGGGGTGTACTCGCAGAGCTGTAGCCGAAGCCCCTCACCCGTCGCCATATGGAATACGGGTACTAGACGCCCCTCCTCGACTACGTCTCTGAGAGAGCTGCGGAGCTTGAGGAAGCTCTCAACCGACTTAGCTATCTTTAGCATCCTCGTAGTCTCCGGGTCCCTCGGCCCCGGGGGATAGTCGAGGCTGACATAGTAGTCGGCCTCTATCTCGCGGTACAGCCTGGCTATCTTGTCTACGCGGATACGTATGCCTCTCTTCAAGAACTGGTAGCCGCCGCTGTCGATCCAGAGTTCGACGTCATCACTTATTCCTAGCAGGCGGCGGAGCCCGCGTCCACGGATCTCGCCTAGGCTACGCCTACTGGTTAGTATATCGTATGCGTTGACCATTATCCCGGGGAACCTTATCTTCTGCCAGGGCCTGGGAACAGCGTCTATCGGCGTTCCGAGCACGAGCTTGAAGCCCGTCATCAACGTCAGCCGGGGCTCAGTATTACCGATGCTTCATGCTAAAAGAGGGTAACACCGAGGCAAGAGCATTGATATAATAATCAAGCGTTAAAGATTGTAGGGGTTCCATGGAGGAGTCAGAGCAGGGATAAGGAGGAAGCAGGGACAGGAGTGAGAGGAGACACCGGCAAACGGGGGATGGCGAGGCTCGAAAGGCCCGAGGCCCGCCAGGCTCCCCCCTGCCGGGAGCCTGGCGGACCGCTGAGGAGCCGCGCAGCTCTGACCCCGCATCTCGGCCACGGCAGTGATGGGCAGTGATGAGGTTACGCACTGCCGCTAGCCCTCACACCCCGGAGGGCTGTGTGGAGACCCGCTGGGCTGAGCCTCTCCTCTCCGCCACGCAGCTGAGAACCGTCTCCGCGGAGCCGCATCTTACCGTGGCACGCCACTCCCCGCTCTCCTCCTCAAGGGCTACGAGGCTGCACCCCCTCGGGGCGAGCACCGCTACGGGGCCCCGTTGGGCGAGCATCACCGCGTCGGCGTGTGAGGCGCAGAGGGCGTAGATGTCGAGCATAATGTTCCGTAGCAGCCTCGCAGCGCCTCCCTGGAGAAGCCTTGAGAGACAGGCTAGTGCCGCCACGTGCTCCGCCGCGTCGCCCCATACGCAGCCGGGGAGCAACGGGTTACTCGTCTCCGCGGAGACGCAGACCCCCTTCACGCAGAGCCTGGCAGCCACGGGGATGCACCCCTGCTAGGGATTGAAGACGAGCTGCGGGTTGGTAGGCACCGCGCCTATCGCGCGGAGCCTGCGCCGCGTAACGGGGTAGAGCACGAGCGGCTCAACCTCTACGTCTCCGGCAACGGTCTCCGAGGCCAGCCTGGCCACTATGCGTAGGAGGTTGCCCCAGCACCTGGGCGAGCCGAAGGCAGCGAATATAGCTACGCGGACCGGGACCCCGCGGGAATAGAGAGCCTCGACAGCGCGGAGCTGCAGCTCGAGCCCCTTCTCCGAGGCAGCGGTGAGCGCCTTGAACCACATACCGCTGCAAGCCTTTATCGAGACGCGCACCAGGTAGCCCTCCCCGCCACAGCACTCTAGAAGCTCACCGGCCCTGGACGGCTCAGCCCCAATCATAACACCGTTAGTCTCCAGCACGAAGAACACGCCAGAGGACACCACCCGCTTCATCACACCGAGGAGGTGGCTCCAGCCAAGGCTGGGCTCGCCAGCCGAGAGGCGGGCCACGCGCGCGCCACGGCTACGCGCGATGGAGACTAAGCGGCGAGCAGCCACACGCGCCGATACGAAGTCCCCGACGCGTAAGTCGTCCCGAGGCCTACCCGTCCAGCAGAAAGCACAACGAAGATTACAGCCAACAACATCGCCGACAGCCCCGCCACCATAGTGCCTACTATACCTGAACCTGAAGTACTTCCTCTCCTCGCCCCGGGAGACCCGCTCCTCTATCAGCCTCCCGAGGGCCACTGGGTCGAAGCC
>JALUFI010000236.1 GCA_027043685.1 Pyrodictiaceae archaeon | reverse complement strand
GGGTTGAAAAGAGCACGGTGCGTTTGCGGCTGGTTGCTTTTGACGCGAGCGCTACTTCTTGGAGGACTTGTAGCGCTCTATGGCCTTCCTTATCCTTTCCTTGGCCTCCTCGGGGCCCTGCCACCCGGTTACCTTGGTCCACTTGCCTGGCTCGAGCTCCTTGTAGTGCTCGAAGAAGTGCTTTATCTTCTCACGCACTGATTCCGGTAGGTCATTCACGCTCCTTATGTTCTTGAAGGATGGGTCTAGCTTGTCCTTGGGGACTGCTATTATCTTGCTGTCGGGGCCCTCTTCATCCTCCATGAGGAGGACGCCTATGGGTCTTGCCTCTATGACTACGCCGGGTAGGAGGGGCTGCGAGGTTAGGACTAGGACATCCACGGGGTCACCATCCTCTTCCACAGTGCCGGGTACGAAGCCATAGTTGAAGGGGTAGACCATGGAGGTGTAGAGGAACCTGTCAACGCGTATGGCGTCGGCCTCTTCATCGTACTCGTACTTTACGCTGCTGCCCATAGGTATCTCTATAAACACGTTAACTATCTCAGGGGCGTCCTTGCCCGGGCCTATGCGGTCATGCACGCTCATGAATCTCAGCCGGTTAGGCAGTAATCCCCAGGACTGCTTAGCTAAAAGCCTTGCATCATAGCACCTTGGCCCGGCCTACTTGGACAGTCGTTACAGTGTAGTCGCCTGGGGAAGCACGTATAGAGGGCTGGGGCGCGTAGGCCGCGGCCTCCTCATGGGATGGGAGTAGTGGCGATAGACAAGGCTAAGATTGAGAAGGCTGTCCGCATGATACTTGAGGCTATTGGCGAGGATCCTGACCGTGAGGGGCTGCGGGACACGCCCCGCCGTGTTGCTGACATGTTCGAGGAGCTGCTGGAGGGCTATGAGCTCAACGGGGAGTACACGTGGTTCACGGAGTCGAGTGACCTGGTGGTTGTGAGTGGGATAAGGTTCTACAGTCTCTGCGAGCACCACCTCCTCCCCTTCCTCGGCGTGGCCCACGTCGCCTACCTGCCGCGGGGGAAGGTGATAGGGCTCAGCAAGGTGGTTAGGATTGTGAGGAAGTATACGCGGAGGCTGCAGATACAGGAGAGGATGACCATGCAGATAGCCGACGAGATGATAAAGGCTACGGGGAGCCCCGACGTGATGGTCGTTACGGAGGCGGTGCACCTATGCATGGCCATGAGGGGCGTGAAGACCCCCGCGCCCACAGTGGTGGCTGCTGTCCGCGGCGCCTTCGCGACGGATAAGTCGCTGAAGGAGGAGGTCTACAAGATTATTGAGCCTCACCGGTTCCGCGGCTTCCCTCTCTAGAGCCAAGCCTCCTCTTTATCTCGTAGACGGCCATGGATAGTGTTACCACAACGTTGTAGCTCATACCCATTACGGCTACCGGTATCTTTGCCGTGACGACGTGGCCGGGGAGCTTCGCTGCCTCCTTCTCGGGTATCCCGTAGTCCTCCGCGCCGACGACGAGGGCCACCTTCTCGGGCATCTCTACCTCGTTTAAGTAGCGGAGCGCGTAGGTCTCGAGGACGAGGAAGACTGTGCCCTCCGGGAGCCCCTTCACCTCGGAGGGGTCGTCTACGTAGATTATCCTTGCCCGGGGCGGTGCCTGGAAGCTGTACTGGGCCCCGGGCCTCCTCACCACATATAGGGGGACCCGGAGGCTGGCTGCGATTGAGGCCACGTCGGATAGGTTCTGGGGGTTCTTGGGATGGTAGAAGACTATGCCGGTGAGCGCCATTTCCTCGTCGCCTCCCCGCCGAGCCTATTCGACGCGGCTGTTGTGCTGCGGACCCTCTACACCGCTCTGGGTGCACGGGGGTGGAGGCTCCACCTTATAGGGCTGGGGGGAAGGCTGCCTCCGAAGCTGCTGGCCGAGTCACGTGTGCCGATAAGCGTCGCGCTCGCGAACATAGATGACAGGGTTCCCGACGAGGTCGAGGGCCCCGTCTACGCTGTTGATCCGCGGGGGGAGCCCGCTTGGCGCCTAGAGGAGCCGGGGCTCCTCGTGCTTGATTATAGTGGTGGCCTCCAGAGGGCGCTTGGCGCGAAACCCGTGTCGGCGGCCGGGCTTCCCTCCCTCACCTACGAGGCCGCCGCTGTTATCTACGAGTTCTTTGTGCGGAGGCGTGTACCTCCCCCGCCCACGGGGGAGGCTGCGTACTCGAGGGACCCCCGGAGCGGTGTGTACCTTGCACGGAAGCTTCTCGAGGCAATAACTGTTATGGATAACTACATTGTCCTCGAGCCCAGTGTGGTTGTGTTTACTCTTCGCCGCGTCTACCTGGCCCGCGGTATCTATCTCGACGCCTCCTCCTACCGTGTCGAGGTCGAGCCCAGGGAGGGGAGGGTAAGAGAAGTGATAGAGGCTGATGCCTACACCAAGCGGTACCGGTGGAGGGGGCGTGTCCGCGTAGTGTTTGAGGGCAGGGCTGCAACTGTCGAGGACTGGGAGGGAGTTGTCTACCGGATTGAGCTCGACGCTGAGAGGAGGGTTGCGTGCCCCGCGCCCGGGCTCTGTGTCGGCGAGGGTGCCGGGGAGCCTGGGGAGGCGCCGCTGGGGGCGCTGGGCCTTGGCTAGGGCTAG
>JALUFI010000235.1 GCA_027043685.1 Pyrodictiaceae archaeon | reverse complement strand
AGTAGTTTCTCTAGCGTGTCTGCCTCCTTGAAGAGTTTGTTCATTCTGCTTGGCCCCGTGGCCTGGGCTCGCCGTGTGGGGGCTCTAGGGGGTTCCGCTTGCCCGGATGCCGTGGAAGGAGGGCCGAACCGTGTAGTCGGGGAAACACTTTTTAAGGGTTGTGGGCTAGAATTGTGGTTGGGGCTTTAAGGGTTTCGGGCCCTGGCCCCGCCCCGATTAGTTTCGGCTCGGTGGGTGGCCTGGCTGTGTCCGTGGAGGAGACCCCTGGGCGGGGGGCCCCGAGCGGGGAGAGCAAGTGTCCCCCGGAGCATATAGTCTACGACGAAGAGCGCGGGGAGTATATCTGCACGCTCACCGGAGAGGTCGTGGAGGACACGGTTATCGACACCGGGCCCGAGTGGCGCGCATACACGCCCGAGGAGAAGACCCGTAGGAGCCGCGTCGGCAGCCCCCTCACCGTTACTCTCCCCGACTACGGTATACTGACCACCATCTCCAGCTACCGTGACGCGGGTGGCCGCAAGCTAGACGCCAGGCTCCGCATAGAGGCGAGCCGTCTACGCAGGCTCCAGGCCAAGCTCCGCGCAACCACGAGCGTCGAGAAGAACATTGAGCAGGCCGCGAAGGAGATAACCAGGCTCGTCGAGGCCCTCAACCTGCCCCGCAGCGTGATAGACACGGCTATGATGATTTACCGCCAGGCAGCGGAGAAGGGCCTCGTACGGGGCCGCAGCCTCGAGTCCATGGTCGCCGCCTCCGTCTACGCCGCGTGCAGGATGAGGAACATACCGGTCAGCATCGACCAGATAGCGGAGATGGTTAAGGGCGGCCGCAAGGAGGTCGCGAGGTGCTACCGCCTCATAGTCCGCGAGCTACAGCTCCGCATGCCCATCGTTGACCCGATAAGGTATGTATCCAGGATAGTATCCACGCTCAAGCTGAGCCCAGCCGTGGAGCGCAGGGCCGCCGAGATACTGATGAAGGCTCGCCGCATGGGCCTCACCGCGGGCAAGGACCCCGCGGGCCTAGCCGCAGCAGCCATCTACATAGCTGCCCTGGAGCTAGGCGACCGGAGGACCCAGAAGGAGATAGCCGCAGCAGCCGGCGTCACCGAGGTCACCGTGAGGAACCGCTACAAGGAGCTAGTCCAGAAGCTCAACATCCCTCTACCCGTTCAGTAAACACCTCGGGACCTGCATCCACGGAGACACCCTTCCCCAACCCTGGTTTTATCCCCTCGTTGATACTTCTCCATGTATCTCCGCGTTCCTACTTGGATCCGTGGCTCCGTGTTGACCATTGATTCTTTTGGGCGGCGGCTTTCAGAAGGGGTTTTGAGGCGCTGGCTGCCGCGCTGCGCCTCCTCCAACCCGGGAGCACACGCTATGGGCGTGGCTGCGGGCGATATCAGGAGGGAGCGGTTTCTCAGGGAGGCTGTTGTTGAGCGGGGTGGCAGGCTTCTTCACTGGGTCGATGCGCTGGCTGAGTATCTTGCTGAGCGGTTCCGGGCGCGGGGCCTACGCCGCCTCGTGTTTAATGGCGGTTTGTCTGTCTCCGGTCTCCAGCACGTTGGGAGGCTTCGTGGAGAGATAATTATCGGCGACGTGGTGGCGCATATTCTACGCGGCATGGGGTTTGAGGTTGAGCAGAAGCTGACGCTTTACACGCAGGATGCCTGGAAGGGGAAGCCTAGCCAGCTCCGCCAGTTCCCTGACCCCCATGAGGCCGAGAGGTACCGGGGCTGGCCACTGATACGTGTCCCCGACCCCCTGGGGGAGCTGCCTAGCTGGGTTGACCGCTACTGGAGGGACTTCGGGCCCTATATAGACGAGTTCACCAGGGGCAAGGTAGAGGTGGTTACAACTACCGAGCTGTACAAGGGGCCTCTGAAGGAGTTTGTGAAGGAGTCTATCCGGAGGAGGGAGGACGTCAGGAGGGTTGTGAACAAGTATCGCGGGAGGAAGCCGTACCCGGAGGGATGGATACCCTTCGAGCCCAGGTGCCAGCACTGCGGCCGGATAGACTCCACCGAGGCCCTTGAGGCCGACCTGGATGGGGAGCGCGTACGCTACCGCTGCAGGAGCTGCGGCCACGAGGGCTGGGCGCCGCTCTGGGACGGGAAGCTCAACTGGAGGATAGAGTGGGTGGGCGTCTGGCGGGTGCTCGGTGTAGCATTCGAGCCCTATGGCAAGGACCACGCGACGCCGGGCGGGAGCAGGGATAGCGCCAACGAGCTGGCGAGAGAGGTGTACGGCTTCGAGCCGCCGGAGGGCCTGCCCTACGAGTGGGTCGCGATGAGGACGCCGGACGGCAAGGAGCAGGATATGAGCAGCAGCGACTTCATAGGCTTCACTCCACGCGAGTGGCTGGAGGTCGCCGGGCCGGAGATCTACCGGTTCCTGGTGCTCCGCACGCCGCCTATGAGGAAGCTCGTCGTCGGGCTCCACGAGGTCCCGCTCTACTATGACTGGTATTACCGTGCTGAGCGCGTCTACTACGGCGCAGAGTCGACGGGGAGGAGAGAGGAGGATCTCCTGCTCCGGAGGAGCTACGAGCTTAGCTACGTGAGGGGCGAGCCGCCGGAGAGGATGCCGGCCCAGCCGCCGT
>JALUFI010000234.1 GCA_027043685.1 Pyrodictiaceae archaeon | reverse complement strand
CTGCTGCGAACAACATAGGCCTCCGCCTCGGTGGCGCCCTCACGGATAGCCTTCCGGACAGCCATGACGGCTAGCTCCACGGGGGAGATACGCGAAGCCATACCCGCCACACCTCCCTAAGAGTTAGACATTCACCATGCAGCCACGAGACGTGGCCAGGAAACATCAAGGCTGGTACCCTGGGGGCTACTCTTGGCCCCCAATGGTCATCCTGCGGACCCTCACGTGGGGACCGCCGTCGGAGACGTAGACTAGCTGCCCCTTGCCGCAGCGGCCGTAGTGGATCTCGAAGTCCTTGCCCACCGCGTCTATGTTGAGCAGCGTCTCTAGGGTATTGCCTGCTATGCCCAGGTTCCTTACTGGCTCGCCTATCTCTCCGTTTACTATCTCGTAGGCCTCTGAGACGCCTACCTGGAAGCTGCCGTCCAGATTGGTCTGCCCACCCGCGGTGGCGACTATGTAGTAGCCGAACTTTATGCCCTCCAAGAGCTCCTCGAAGCTGTGGTCGCCTGGCAGCATGTATGTGTTCCTCATCCTCACGAGGGGCGGGTAGCGGAAGGACTCCGCCCTCGCGTTCCCGGTCGGGTCATCACCCATCATGGCTGCGTGCAGTCTATCATTCATGACCTGACGATGTATACCCTTCTCGACGATTGTTGCCCTGGCTGTCTTCACCCCCTCGTCGTCAAACCTTATCGTGCCGAACCCGTCGTCTATATCTGGGTCATCTACTATGGTCACGAGTTCCGATGCGACCTTCTCGCCTCTCTTTCCGTTAAGCACGCTGCCCGCCACGACTAGGTCGGCCTCGGCTAGGTGGCCGAAGGCCTCGTGGACGAAGACGCCGAGGGCCTCAGGGGCGAGCACCACGGGGTAGATGCCGGCCTTCGGCGTCTTAGCGCGGAGTTGGTTGCGGAGCCTACGTAGGAGCTTGTCCGCGAAAGCCTCCTGGCTCATCTTGTCCCATACCGTGTAGCCCTTGATAGTACCGTTGACTAGGTGCGCGCTCGCCCTAACCCCGGCCTCCTCGCCGTAGACGCTCCCATAGACGTAGACCAGCTCGCGGCGCTCCTCTATGTAGCGGTCCTCGGTGCTCGCATAGAAGCGGTCCTCAACTATGTCAGTGTACACTACCGTATGCGACTTGGAGCCGGCGGCTAGGAGCTTGTCCAACGCCCTCAAGTCGCTTACCTTCTGCTCCACTGAAACATCCTCAACGCTCAGCTTCACTGGGTGAATAAAGCTTGTATCAATAGATTCCAGCAGCAGGGGCTTAGGCAGCGAGCCGCCCGCCGCCCTCGCCATTGCGAGGGCGCGGCGGAAAGCCTCCTCAACCGCGCGCTTCTCCAGCCTAGTAGTGAATGCGAAGCCGAAGCTCCCGTTGTGGTAGACCCTGACCGCTACCCCGTAGTCCCTCCCACTGGATACCGTGAAGACCCCGTCCCTCGACACTATGCGCGTAAACGTTGACCGCTCGACACGGAACTCCGCGAGGTACACACCCTGCTTGGAGGCATAGCTGACCGCGTGCTCAAGCAGCCCCCGTATGTCCTCCGCCACGCACGCCACCTCCTCTCTCCGGAGGCGTCCCGGGGAGAGGGTATGCTAGGTAGCAAGCTGTGAGGAATATTGCGGTATCCTGCCCGGGTGTAGGCAGCTGTACGAGTAGAGGCCTTAACCCGGCATCCTTGACATCGCCTCGGGAGGCCTAGGCGTAGGGGTGGTGATGCACCACGCTAGGGGGTTCGCCACACTGTCCGACGCCTCCTGGGAGACGCGGCGGGAGGGGGTTCACGCGGGAACTCGTACTGGGAGCCGAGGATGTGACATCGGTGTTCCCCGAGAAACCCTACGTGCTATACACACTGATAGCGCTTAACACGATCGTCTATATAGTGACCTCGTATTCCACGGGATTCCTCTACAGCACGACCGACTGGATCGCGAGGCTCGGCTACATACCTGCGCTGCTGCTTACGAAGCCGCTTGAGGGCTTCCTAAGGATATTCACGGCGATGTTCACGCACGCCAACCTGGCTCATATATTCTTCAACATGTACTTCCTCTACATCTTCGGACGCCCCGTCGAGAGGAGCCTTGGCCACTGGCGCTTCCTCGGCCTCTACCTGGTCAGCGGCGTGCTCGCAGCAGTGTTCCACACGGTGTTCATCTACCTCCAGGGGCCCTCGGGCCTGGTTATACCCAGCGTGGGCGCTAGTGGAGCGATAAGCGGTGTACTGGGCGCCTATATGCTGCTCTACCCTGGGACTAGGCTGGTCGCGTGCTTCTTCCTACTCTTCATACCATGGTGCTTCGAGATGCTGGCCGGCTACTACATACTCTTCTGGTTCGCGCTGCAGGTGCTGGAGGGCTACTTCACGCTGTACAGCACCATAGCGTTCTTCGCTCACGCTGGCGGCTTCCTTGCAGGCATAGCGCTCCTACCCCTCTTCGCCGACCGGACGAGAATCATGCTGCTGAAGAGGCTCAGCAGGGCAAGGACGCTATTCGGCATAATAACGATAGTGTACCCGCTCTACGAGGGCAGGCGCGGCCTCACGCCCGGCACCAAGGCGGTGTTCGCCGGCCTGGTGGCGCTGTTGCTGGCCGGCACCGCGGCCGCCTATGTCTACGCCGCCACCCATCCACCCGTGATGATGGCTGCTTACCGTGTGGGGTGGAGCATCGAGGGAGCCATAAGTGGGAGCGACCTCGCATTCGTCGCCTTCAGCTCGGGTAGGGCCCATGTGATACCTTTCGCTGTCTCAACGATACCCGGCCAGGTGGTAATAGAGGCTCTGAACAAGTATGGGCTACTATACAACCCTGAACTCGCGGGCAGGAGGGTGACGCTCACCGCTGGCCAGGTGCCGCCGGTAACGCTGACTGTGCAGCCAACGCTCTACACCGTCCGCGCATTCACCGTCCAGCCGCTGAGGCTAGTGCTGACCTACAATGGGGAGGGCTACCTGGCTAAGGCCCTTGCAAGCCTACTCGTGGGCACGTTCCAGCCGGTAAAGCTGAGCGGCACAGTCAGTCTCCTGGGGCTCCGCAACCCCCTGCCACTGCTCCAGGCTATGGCGCTGGTGAGCACTGTCACCGTGCTCGCAAGCCTCTACGTGACGCTGTACCGCGACGAGGAGTACGTGATAACCCCGGAGTAGGCACGGCTACACGCAACCGGGGCCGGTGAGGAGGGCCGTGAACCCCTAGCCCCTCCATATGGGGGCTGTGAGGAGGTGTTTCAAGGCCGAGGCCCAGATCGGCTTCCCCAGGCCTAGGGGTGTCCGGCGGCATGGCTAGGCTAGGGCTCAACGGTGTCCG
Source organism: Pyrodictiaceae archaeon (assembly GCA_027043685.1). Taxonomy (GTDB): domain Archaea; phylum Thermoproteota; class Thermoprotei_A; order Sulfolobales; family Pyrodictiaceae; genus QNYQ01. The sequence goes on along the minus strand of JALUFI010000234.1, from coordinate 5,951 downwards.
TGTAGCCGTGCTGGGTGCTGGTAAGATAGGCTCCATACTTGCTCGCGGCTTCCGGGACTGCGGCGTCGATGTCGTCGCCACCGCTAGGAGGAGGGAGCGCGTCGAGGAGCTGCAGCTCATGGGTCTAAGGGCTACTACTGATAACGCCGCGGCGGTGAGAGAGTCCTCGGTTGTCGTTATCTCCGTGAAGCCGTACCAGTACCCCGGGCTTGCCAGGGAGATACGCGGCGTAGTCAAGGGGAGAGCCGTTGTCTCAGTGATGGCTGGAGTGCCTCTGCGCCTCCTGCGGGCGAGCCTACCCGGCGCCGAGGTCTATAGGGCGATGCCGAACCTCAACGCTGAGGTGAAGAGGAGCGCGACGGGGCTCGTGGTGCCGGAGGCCGCGAGGTTCCGCGACGTCGTGGTTGAGCTGTTCCGCTGCGTTGGCTCGGTCTACGAGATACCGGAGCAACTCATAGACGCCTGGACCGCTGTGGCGGGCTCCGGGCCAGCAATGATAGCGGAGCTTGTGGATGCACTCATCCTCGGAGCACTCGCGGTCGGGATACCGCGGAGGCTCGCCTACAGCGCCATACTCGAGACCCTGATAGGCACAGCTGAGTACCTGCGCTCCAAGCCAGAGCACCCCGCCGAGCTTAGGGATGAGGTCACGACGCCAGGTGGGACAACGATAAGGGCGCTGAAGGCCCTCGAGGCCCGCGGCATGAAGTCCGCCATAATAGATGCCGTGGAGAAGGCGACCGCGAGGGCCCGGACGCTCGCAAAAGAGATAGCTGAGGCCCTTGAGGAGGGGGAGTTAGCGGGCGAGTGATACCACTGTCTCGGTTGCCGCGACTGCGACCCGCAGCCTCGCCAGGCAATGCTCCAGGTGCTCCCTGCAGTCAACCTCGACTACCGCGTAGCGTGCAGCGAGCCTCCTTCCCCGCAGCGTTAGCCACCTCGCCGACCCCGCGCCGGGGATGAGGTGCTCATCCCTCTCCCCGTGGTTGTCGTGGACGTGTAGACAAGTCTCCAGCCCCGAGGCCGCGCTCACCGCTTCCCCGGGCTGGTAGCCGTTGAGGAGGGCGTGGCCAAAGTCTATGCATAGGCGGAGCCGGGGATGCGAGACCCTCGAGACCAGCGAGGCCACGGCCTCTATGCGGCTCCAGGGCTTCTCCCTCGAGGTATTCTCGACGGCGAAGGATACATTGAGGCCCTCGTCATCGGCCTTCTCAGATAACAGTGCAAAGAACTTCTTGTTAATCCACTCGACCCTGCCGCTTCCAACCCTCTTGGCGGAGAATGGGTGAAACACCATCACCTCGACGCCATAGCTGTCAGCTATCTCAGCCAGCGTGAGCGCCTCGGACACCGCTGCCTCGACGCCGCGGCCCAGCGCGAGCAGGAAGTAGTCCTCCCACGGCGCATGAACAACCGGGACCTCCACGCCTCTCCGGGCCGCCTCCAGTAGGCTGCGGCGCAGCATGTTGGGGTACGAGGGATGGTCGTAGCCCGCGCGCTCGAAGCTAGCGTAGTTCAGCTCTATCCTAGCGTAGCCCTCCGACGCCAGCCGCTCCACCGCCGCCACCGGGTCCTGGGGCAAGAGGCGCGTCGAGGGCAGGACAAGGGGCTCGGCCACGGCTAGCCCGCCTCCCTACCCCAGGTGTCGCCGGGGAAGCGTGTAGAGTACTTGCCGCCTCCCGAAGAACGGGGGAGAGGATGCAGGGAGTAGCGGGAAACATTTGTGATGGGCTAGAGCCTGGTCCTCACCGTGCCGGTGAATGCCCCTATCCTGCTGGTTAGCCTCGCGAAGCGAGCCTTCTCCCACAGCTCGGGTATGCTGGAGGCGCCTGCGTAGCCTAGGCCTGCGCGGAGGCCCTCGGCGAACTCCTCGACAACCCTCCTCACGGGGCCCTTGTATGGGACTAGGCCCTCTATGCCCTCCTCAACCTTCTTCGAGACCCTGCTGTAGCGGTCCGCTGCATGCCTCCTCTCCAGGGCGCCACGACTCGCCATGCCCCGGTAAGGCTTGAAGACCTGGCCGCCTATCCTTATCGTCGGCGCCGCCGCCTCCTCGGTGCCGGCGAGCAGGTAGCCAGCCATGACTGCTGCTGCGCCCGCGGCAAGGGCCTTCACCGCGTCACCGCTGCCCCGTACCCCGCCGTCGGCTATGATTGGGGCCTGGAGCGGGTCGACCCCTAGCTCGCGGAGAGCCTGCCTGGCCTCGGCGACCGCGTGGAGCGTCGGTGAGGCCACGCCAGCCACGCCGCTTGTTGTGCATATATTGCCGCCGGCTATGCCCATGCGTAGCCCGTCCACGCGCTCCAGGCGGGAGAACGTGTCGACCACGCCCTCCCTTGTGCCTAGGTTGCCCGCCACGAAGTCGGCCCTGGTCTCCTTGACGAGCCTTGCCGCAGCCGAGAGCACATTCGCGTTGTGGAAGTGAGCCACGTCAGAGACGAGTATGTCGACTTCGCTGTCCAGCAGCTTGGCTCTCTCGAGGTCGAACGGGGAGACCGCCGCGGCTACGCGGAGCCTGCCCTCCTCGTCGAGGACCGGCTTGTAGGGCGCCACGGCCTCGTTGAGGGTAACCACGCCGAGGAACCCTGCCTCGGAGACCACGGGTGCCGCATCCAGGGCGCCGCGTATCACATCCCTCTTAGCTTCCTCCACCCTTTCCAGGCTGTAGGTCCTCGGCGGGGCCGCGTGCTTTGCGACACGCCCCCCGCAGCTACAGGTGAGGAGGTCGCTGAGCCTGGCGATCCCGGTTACCCTGCCCGACTCGTCTACGAGTGGCGCATCGCGTAGCCCGAGGCTCCGGAGCGCGTCGCGCACCCTGCAGCACTCGTCGCTGGGTGAGAACGCTATGTTCCTCAGCTCAACCAGGGGATGATTCTTGACTCTCCTCACGTGCTCCAGCTGCTCCTCGCGGGGCATGTTGCGGTGAATAACGGCTATGCCGCCGAGCAGAGCGAGGGAGACCGCCAGCCTCCACTCACTCACAGTGTCCATTGGAGCCGCGAGTAGGGGTATGTTCACCTCGACGTTGCGGCTCGCCTTGCTCCTAATGTCTACCTGCCAGGGCTCCACCGGAGCAAGCCCCGGGAGAAGTATGACGTCGTCGAAGCTCAACGCATCACCAACCAGTGGGAGTGGTGAGCCACCACGCGACTCGTTCAAGGCTAATTACACCTTGTCTTCTCCCTTGAAGGCTTTGGGCGGAGGGCGGTGACCAGGAGCGGGTTATAACCCCTAACCGCCGGGGGCCCAGCGCCACGGGAACCAGGGGCCTTGGAGCACTCGTCCCTCCTCCACGGCATAGAGGAAGGCAGGGACCGGATAATCGTCATCGGGTTCGGCGGCCAGTATATGCACCTCATAGCTAGGAGGCTGAGGGAGAGGGGCTTCTACGCAGAGATAGTGCCATACACAAGCCTCTCAAGGGAGGCGCTTGAGAAGCCGGAGGTTAAGGCAATAGTTCTCTCCGGCGGGCCGCCAAGCGTGCACTCGCCGGGGGCCCCCAGGCTGCCCCGCTGGGTCCTCGAGCTCGGCAAGCCGGTGCTCGGCATCTGCTACGGCTTCCAGCTCCTCGCAACCATGCTCGGGGGCCGCGTGGAGAGAGGCTGCGACGAGTATGGGCGTACACGGGTACGCGTCCTGGCTCCGGAGGATCCCCTGTTCCGGGGCTGGGGCCCCGAGGAGGATACGTGGATGAGCCACGGGGACTGCGTGCGGGAGCCGCCTCCCGGGGCGAGGGTGCTCGCGGTCAGCGAGAACGGCTACGTCGCCGCCTTCCGGGCCGAGTCCCGTGGGGCCCCCGTCTACGGGGTTCAGTTCCACCCCGAGGTGAGCCACACCCCGAAGGGCGGCTTGCTGCTCGAGAACTTTGCCTCGGGGATAGCTGGCGCCGAGGCCTGGTGGAACCCGGGCAACCTCGTCGAGGCGCTGGTGGAGGACCTGCGCAGGAGGATTACGAAGGGGAAGGTGCTGGTCGCTGTCAGCGGTGGAGTGGACTCCACCGTCACCGCCGTGCTGCTGCAGCGGGCTGTGCCCGGCAGGGTAGTTGCAGTTCTGGTTGATCACGGCTTGTTCCGGGAGGGGGAGGTGGAGGAGACCCTCCGCATCCTCCGCTCCGCCGGCGTGGAACCCAGGGTTATCGACGCCAGGGGGAGGTTCCTCGAGGCGCTCCGTGGTGTACGCGACCCCGAGGAGAAGAGGAGGAGGATAGGCGAACTCTTCGCCAAGATATTCAGGGAGCTTGTTGAGGAGGACCCGGAGATTAGGTACCTGGCGCAGGGCACTCTCTACCCCGATGTGATCGAGTCCGGCGCCGCGCCGGGCGCTGATAAGATAAAGAGCCATCACAACGTGGGCGGGCTCCCTGAGTGGCTTGGGCTGGAGGTTGTTGAGCCTCTCCGCGAGTTCTACAAGGACGAGGTGCGCCGCCTGGCTCTCGCCCTAGGGCTTCCCCGTGAGCTTGCGTACCGTCACCCGTTCCCGGGCCCTGGGCTCGCTGTCCGCGTGATAGGCGAGGTGACGCCGGAGAAACTAGAGATAGTCCGGAAGGCGTCGCGCATAGTTGAGGAGGAGATACGCCGGGCTGGGCTCTACGAGAGGGTTTGGCAGGCCTTCGCCGTGGTTGGGGATGACCGCTGGGTGGGGGTGAAGGGTGACCGCCGCGAAGAGGGCTACATTGTGACTGTTAGGGTCGTGGAGAGCGAGGACGGGATGACTGCTGACTGGGTAAGGCTACCCTACGAGGTCATCGACCGCATTTCGAGAAGGATAACGAGGGAGGTGCCGAAGGTCACTATGGTTACCTACGCTGTTACCAGTAAGCCGCCCTCAACTATTGAGCCTCAGTGACGGCTGGGGCTGCAGGGGTGACGCGGCGCTCTTGGAGCCTCTTAGGGACGCGGTGGTCTCGCCCGGTGCCGCTCTCGCCCGGGGGCTGCCGCTGCCCCCGCTTCCCAGGGGCTATGTCCTCCTACGGGTGAGGCTCGCCGCGTGGACAGGCTTCGATGAGGCTGTGAGGGCCTACGGGCTCTGCGAGCACGGCGTAGCTATGGGCGCCTCGGGTGCCGGCGTGCCCGTCGATCATAACGCTGAGGAGGCTCCGCAGGCACGGCTGCTCGCACCGGTATGCGTGTCGCCGGAGTGGCTGCCCGGCGTCGGCGCCGACGGGTTCCTCGCGACCTACACCGCTGCGCCGCTCCAGTGCCTAGAGGAGGCGCCGGACGCGGATTACTCGGCGTTCTCGCTCCACGCCTCCCTGGCGTGCTCCACGCTCCGCGTCCTCGCAGAGGAGGGCGTGGCATCCGCCGTGGTGGTTGGGGGAGGAGTCTACGGCCACTTGGCCGCGCTGCTGCTCGCCTCACATGGCTTCCGCGTCGCGGTGTGGAGTAGGTACAGGCTGCGCTGCAGCGGCTGCGGTGTCTCGGAGGCGCCGCCCAGCGGGGTCTACGAGGCGGTGGTCTCAGCCACCTCCTCGGCATCTATGCTGGCCACAGCTGCTGCTAGGCTTAGCGGCGTGCGCGTCTACGTGGCCACGCCCTGGTCGCCGGGGCCCTGGGCCCTGCCAGCATGGGGGAGGCTCGCCGTGTACACGGTTTACGGCGAGAAGGGGAGGGGTTGCTGGCGGAGGCTCCTCGCAGACGCATGGAGCGTGCTAAAACACCGGGTTGTAGAGGCGAGCGGTCTCTCTGAGCCGCCGGTGCTAGGGGGCGGGGCCGCCGGCTACCTATACCGGCTCTAACCCCTGGAGGCCGAGAGCTCCTCCCTTATCACGTCGGCCAGCCTCTTTATGGCCTCCCTTATCTCGTCTATACCGGGGTAGCTGTAGTTAAGCCTCGCGGTGTTCTCGCCGCCCCCGTTCGGGTAGAAGGCGTCACCCGGGACGAAGGCAACCCCCCTCTCTATTGCCTTTACTAGCAGCTTGCGGGCGTTTATCGACCCGGGTAGCCACATCCAGA
>JALUFI010000233.1 GCA_027043685.1 Pyrodictiaceae archaeon | reverse complement strand
GTCGTCGTTGCTCCCAATGAGGATCAGCTGAGGGAGATCATCCTTTCGCTCCTCGCTGAGAGGCCGATGACGGTGCGCGAGCTGCACGAGAAGCTATCCGGCTTGGCGAGCGAAGACAAGATAAGATATGCCCTGAACAAGCTCGTAGAGGAAGGTGTAGTCGAGGGCGACGAGGAGGGCCGCTACTACGCCCTCTACGCCTAGCCACAGCCCCGGAACACGCGGGGGAGACGACAAGTCCCATTGTGCGGCGGGTCCGTGCATCGTGTTTTTGCCCCCCGGGTTGCTTAATGGGGATAGCTCTCCTTCTACACGTTCATTCCGCTCATTGTGCTTTGTAACGGTTGTATCGGGCCTGGCTATAACTTTCGCTCAGCGCTGCAGTGTTCTTCTCTAGCTGCGGCGTTGGCCGAGGGCTTGGGTGGTTGTTGGCTGTGCGAAAGTATCGTGGTTCTTGATAAAAATTCTCGTTCTTAGTTACGGCTGGGAGTCGGTGACCCGGCCTGGCGGCGGCTCAGCTCGTGGCTGCGCTGGCCACTGCCTGGCTATACACGGTGCTCTACATCGTGCTCCATGAGGCATCACATGCTGCCGCTGCGCTTGCGCTGGGGTGTCGTGTGCTCCCGGGCATTTCCAGGGACGGTGTAGCCCCCTCCCCAGCGGTGCACATAGAGGGCTGTAGGGGACATGGATCAGAGATGGTGCTCTACGCGCCCTACATAGTCAACCTTGCATTGGCGGTGGCGGCCCCTCTACCGCTCAGGGTGATAGCGTTATTGACGCTACCAAACGCTCTGCTCGAGGACGAGAAGCGGCGCTCGCCGACGAGGTTGGCAACCGCTGTCATCCTTGAGGCGGCTACGGCTTTCGCGTTACTCGCGGCGCTGCCCGCCTAGAGCACTATATATTAGCGGGTAGGCGTTAGACACGGTGACGCGGCTGCACGAGGCATAGTATGGATACTTAGCCTCCGGCGGCCCGGCGTAGCTGGCCGAGAGGAGCCCCCGCCGCGCCGGGGGAGGCCGCAGGCCCCTGCGATGCCCTGGAGGCAGCCTCCCCCGGTGTCTACGCAAGGGGTCCCGCTCGGCGCCCTCCAGGAACAACAGGGGGTGATGCGTGTCATGGCGGGTTCACGTATCTCCAATGAGGAGCTTGACCGTCTTCTCCGCCAGGCGGAGGAGAAGGAGAAGAAGGATCCTAAGAAGCGCTGGATAGCCCGCATGATTAGGAGCGCCAAGCAGTACCACAAGATGTGTCCATACTACGATAAGCGTACCGGGAAGTGCTTCCTCAAGCTGGGCGAGAAGTGTGAGAGGGACGGCAAGTTCGACAGCTGCCCGGTGTTCATAGAGTGGCTGTCCAAGAAGTACGACGAGATAAAGGCGAAGGGCAGGCAGCTCCCAATGGACTTCCTAGACCTCACGCTCATGGTCTAGGCGTCTGCAGGGCGCCCGGCACATACGGTGCTGCAGCCCCTTTTTCCTCTGATTCGTGCACGCTGCGAGCTAGTCCAACGGGCGCAGTGTGTTCCTAGCTCTTGAGGACAACTTCTGCCCCGGGAGGGCTCCTGGCCGCTTTCCTGCGGCGCGCGTGGCCCTCTCCGTTGGGCATTGCTTGAGGCTGTTTGGGTGGGTTTGGCTTGGGCGTGGACTTCGTGGTTGTCGGTGGCGGTGTCGCTGGCTCCGTGCTCTCATGGCTCTTGGGGCGCGCGGGGTTCTCGGTTAGACTGTACGATATGAGTAGGAGGTACGTGAAGCCCTGCGGCGAGGTGGTTCCCGCCGGGCTGCTGGGGTTTCTCGGCGAGCGTGGGGTGCCGGCTCCGAGGGTGCTTAACGAGATACGTGTCTTCGAGTTCATCGTTGGCGGCGAGAGGGCTGTCTTTGAGTTCCCTGGAGCGGTGTGGGTCTCGATAGGGAAGAGTGAGTGGGTTGAGAGGCTGCGCGAGGAGAGCGGGGCGGAGCAGAGGATCCGGGCTGTGGAGCCCTGCAGCGTCGCCGGCGAGGCCAGGCGCTTCGCTGTCGATGCCCGGGGGCCTTTCGGCGCTGTGGGGAGGAGGATAGTTGTCTGGAGAGCGTATGCCCGCAGCCCGTATCCCGGCGTCGACCGTGTAGTGGTTGTGCTCTCCTTCAACCCCCTGGGCCTGGCCTGGGTGTTCCCTCACGGCGACGAGGCAAACATTGGTGGGGGCTTCCTCGGTGTCCCCCGGCCCCGTGAGCCTGGTCTGCGGCTGCTGCGGCGGGCGGGCCTCGAGCCCAGCGGCCTCCGCGGCGAGGCTTACTCCCTTGTCACTCTCTGGCCTCGCGTGAGGAGGGTCGTCTGCAGAGGCGTGCTCGCGGTCGGGGAGGCAGCTGGCTTCGTCCAGAGCCTCGGCGGCGAGGGTATACGGCCAGCAGTGGTCTCCGCAGCCGCGGCCGCGGAGGCCGCCCTGGCCGCGGACGAGTTCTGGGAGGCGGCGTCGCTCTACGAGGCGTTGACGGCGCGGCTTGGCGCAGAGGCGAGGCTGTCGGCGGCGCTGTTGTCGGCCGCGCCGGTTGCCTGGAGGCTCCTCCTCCGCGAGGAGGCGGCCCCGCTGGTCGAGAGGTGGCTCAGCGGGGGACTCGGAGAGGTAAGAAAGA
>JALUFI010000232.1 GCA_027043685.1 Pyrodictiaceae archaeon | reverse complement strand
ATCTGCCACGGCCCCCAGCTGCTCATATCCGCTGGCGTCGTCAAGGGGCGCAGGATAGCGGCGAACCCCGGTGTCCGGGACGACGTGGTCAACGCCGGTGGCATCTACGTCGAGGACGCCGCTGCTAGGGATGGCAACATTGTGACGATACGGCACCCTACTGTGCTGGGTAAGGGGTTCCGGGTCTTCGTGGAGCTTCTCCGCGAGAAGGGTCTAGCCGAGGCCTGCTGAGGACCCCGGGTCTCCCCGTGGCGGGGTTTCCCACAACAGTGGGTCACGCTTTTTAGGGGGAACGGCGTGGGTCTCGCCTCCTCGTGGCCGCTGACCCGGCGGCCAGGCCTGTCTCGCGATGCGGGTGTGAGAAGGCAGAGTTGAAGCCAGGGGCTCTGCTGGGAGGTGGTGCCGTTGGATTCGCGCGGAACGGTCTCCGCGTAGAGGTCCTCCGCAAGTGCCTCGCAGGCCTCCGCGTCCTTGTAACCGACCCGGTTGATGAACTCATTCTCCGCGTTCTCCGGGACGCGGGGCTGGAGGTCAGCTACCGGCCGGGCCTGGGCCGCGGCGAGCTGCTCCAAGCCATACCGGAGTACGATGCGCTCGTGGTGCGGAGCAGGACCAAGGTGGACCGCGAGGTCATTGAGAGGGCGGCTAGGCTCAAGGTGATAGCGAGGGCCGGCGTCGGCCTCGACAACATAGACCTCGAGGCCGCGTCCCAGCGCGGCATAAGGGTTGTCAACGCCCCGGCCGCCGCCACGCAGAGCGTCGCCGAGCTTACGATAGGGCTCCTCATAGCCGCTGCGCGCAGGCTCGCCGAGAGCATGGAGCTCGCCCGCCGCGGCGTGTGGAAGAAGGTGATGGGGACCGAGCTCTACGGGAAGACGCTGACAGTGGTTGGGTTCGGCAGGATAGGCCGCAGGGTAGCCGAGATAGCGAGAGCCATAGGCATGAACGTAGTCGCCTACGACGTGGTGCCGATAGACGAGGCCGCTGCCAGGATAGGCGCCGAGCCGGTCTACGACCTCCACGAGGCCCTGGCACGCGGCGACGCCGTCACACTACACGTGCCGCTGACGCCTAAGACGCGGCACCTCATAAGCTGGGACGAGTTCAGGGCCATGAAGAGGGGAGTGATACTCGTCAACACTAGCCGCGGCGCAGTGGTGGACACAGAGGCGCTGCTCTGGGCCCTCGAGGAGGGCATAGTGGGCGCTGCCGCGCTGGACGTGTTGGAGCACGAGCCACCGGTGACGGAGGCGGAGAGGAAGGTGGCGGCGCACCCGAGGGTGATAATGACTACCCATATAGGCGCCTCCACGGTTGAGGCGCAGCGCCGCGTCGCGGAGGACACGGCTAGGAAGCTCCTAGAGGCCCTGGCGGAGGCCAGGGGCTGCAGCTAGCGCTGTGGCGCGGTGACGAGCCTTGGGAGGCGAGGTGCTCCTCACACCGGGGCCGGTCATGCTCCACCCGGAGGTCCTGGCGGCGCTCTCCAGGCAGGTGGTGAGCCACAGGAGCGAGGAGTTCCGCAGGGAGCTGGACAAGCTGAGGGAGGGCATTGAGAGGATAGCCGGCGGCGGCACCGCGCTCGTCCTCACGGGGAGCGGGACCCTCGCGGTCGAGTCCATGGCTTGGAGCCTCGCCGGCCCCGGGGATGTCGCCCTCGTGGTGAGCCACGGGGAGTTCGGGGAGAGGCTGATCGACACGCTGCGGCGCCGCGGCGTTGTGGTTGAGGCTCTCCGGCCCCGGGCTCCCGGGGAGGCGGTGCCGCTGGAGGAGGCGCTGGCAAGGCTCGAGAGGGGCATCTACAGCGTAGTCGCCATGGTCTACACGGAGACGAGCATGGGTCTGAGCTACCGGGAGGCTGAGAGGCTCGCGGAGGAGGCCAAGGCCCGGGGCGCCCGGGTCCTCGTGGACGCTGTGTCGGCGTTCGCGGGCGAGAGGGTGCCCAGGCCCGGCGCGGTTGACGCTGTCGCTACTGCCTCCCAGAAGGCGCTGGCGGGGCCCCCGGGGCTCGGCTTCGTCGTGGTCAGCGAGGAGGCCGCGCGGCTGCTCCGCGGCCGCCCTCCCAGCGGCGTCCCCAACTACCTGGACCTCTCCAAGGTGCTGAGGTTCCACGAGGAGAGGAGGGAGACACCGTACACGCCCGCGGTTAACCTAGTCTACGCGATGAACCGGGCAGTGGAGCTGATACTTGAGCACGGCGTGGAGGCGTGGATAGAGAGGCACCGCGTCCGCGCAGAGAAGGTCTACCAGGCGGCCACAGAGGCGGGGCTCGAACCCCTGGTGGCGGCGCCGAGCCACCGCGCGTGGACGGTGGCGGCCCTCCGCACCCCGGTGGACTCCGCGGCTGTGGCCGGGGCGCTGCTGCGCCGGGGGATACGCGTCGCCAGGGGCATGGGCGAGCTAAGGGGCAGCGTGATAAGGGTCTCGACGATGGGGTGGAGCCCCGACCGGGTCTTCGACGAACTCCCCGTTCTTCTCCGCGAGGCCCTCGAGGAGGCCAGGGCAGCCTCGGCCGCGGCCGGGGGCTAGCCGGCTAGGCGGCAGGCCTCTCCAAGGAGCAGCGGCTCCACGTGGGAGCCGGGGGCCAGGCCCCGGGCCTCGGATGGGTGGAGGTAGGCGTAGAGC
>JALUFI010000231.1 GCA_027043685.1 Pyrodictiaceae archaeon | reverse complement strand
GACGAGGCGAGGGCGAGGGGCCTCGGGGCTGCGAGGATAAGGCTCGGGTGGAGCCTCCACGCCCGCCTAGTGGGGGCCGAGGACGGCTACGTCGCAGTAGTCTACGACCCCGGGACGGGAAGGATAATGGGCCTTGAGGCCGCGGCGCCAGGGGCGGCCGAGCTTGCCGCGGAGGCGGCCGTGGCGATAGCCAAGGGGCTGAGGCTGAGAGACCTGGCCGGCGTCATCCAACCCCACCCGGAGCGCTCGGAGGCCCTGCTGGAGGCGGTGCACGCAGCCCTCGGGGAGCCCATCCACTACCTGGCCGCGGCTAGACGCATCACCCAGGGAGGGCGCTAGTCCCCTCTTGCTTCTTCCCCGGTTGCTCCCAGCCTCTTCTCCACCCACCACCACACCTAGTCAACAATCCTTTATGATAAACCTCTTATAGGCTCCATGTATCCCACCACTACGTCTGGAGAATCACCTAGGCGAGGGAGAAGGGTGGGAAACAATGCTGCGCCTACACTTCACCCACGTACGCCGAACCCTCTGGGAGCAGCTCCTAAAGGAGAGGCTCGAGGGCAGGAAGCCGACACCGACAGAGATAGAGGAGGCGGAGAAGAGGCTCCTAGCCGAGCCCCACTACCACGGAATAGCCCCCCTAAGGCCCAGCAAGAGGGCCAGGAGGAGCAGCAGGCGCTAGGCACGGAGAAACACTCCCCCTTGAACCACGTGTTTGAACCACACAACCCACTCTCCCGGGTTTCCGCCCCTCTTCTGCCACGCAACTATGCCTCCTCGCAGTATTGGCCTCTGCAGCTCGGCTCTAGGGCAGCATCCTCGCTCTAGGCGGCGCCGCTGCCTCCGGGGGAAGGCGTGGCGGGCGGTAGGACTACCCCTCCCGCCTTAAAACGCTGGCAAAGCGTCGCCCGTAATACCGGGTTTGGGCGGAGAGGTTATGCCCACGGGTCTCCAGCGCCTAGAGCTGATGGCCAGGAGCTATGCCCTCGCAGCCGTCAAGGCTGACCGCGAGGGGAGGATACAGGAGGCGGTTGAGAACTATAAGCGTGCGATAGAGGTTCTCCGGAAGATAATCAGGCTCTACCCCGACAACCCCCTCATCCACGTGTATCGCAACATCCTCGCCCAGTACCAGAAGCGCGTGGAGCAGCTGGAGAAGCTCGGCGTCCCCGCTACGCCGCAGGAGGCGGAGCAGCTTGAGGACTGGATAGTCACCGAGAAGCCGAAGGTCACCTTCCGCGACATAGCCGACCTCGAGCACGCGAAGCAGGCTATAAAGGAGGCCATAATCTACCCCGTTAAGAGGCCGGACCTCTTCCCCCTCGGGTGGCCGCGTGGCATCCTCCTCTTCGGACCACCGGGCTGCGGCAAGACCATGCTCGCCGCCGCGGTGGCCAACGAGGTTGACGGCGTATTCTTCAACGTCGACGCCGCCAGCATAATGAGTAAGTGGCTCGGCGAGGCAGAGCGCAGGGTCCGGATGCTCTTCGAGAAGGCGAGGCAGGCAGCCAAGAGCGGCAAGCCAGCCATAATATTCATTGACGAGATAGACGCGCTGCTGGGTGTGCACGAGAGCGAGGTCGGCGGCGAGGTACGCGTGAGGAACCAGTTCCTCAAGGAGATGGACGGCCTGCAGGACAAGAGCAACAAGCTACACGTATACGTAATAGGCGCTACGAATAAGCCCTGGAAGCTGGATGAGCCGTTCATAAGGAGGTTCCAGAAGCGCATCTACATACCACCGCCCGACAAGAGGGCCAGGCTTGAGATATTCCGGCTCTACACGAGCAAGCTGCGCCTCGCACCCGACGTGGACCTAGAGAAGCTGGCAGAGATGACCGAGGGCTACAGTGCTAGCGATATAAAAGACATAGTCATGGAGGCACACCTACGCACAGTCAGGGAGCTCTTCGAGAACGGGAACGGCGAGGGAGAACCCAGGCCGATAACAATGAGGGACTTCATCGAGGCGATAAGGAGCAGGAAGCCAAGCATAACCAAGGAGATGATAAAGGCCTACGAGAAGTGGTACGAGAGGTTCCGCGGCTAACCCAGGCTCCACGGGCCCGGCACCCAGGGAAGACGGCTCCCCCGCGCTCCTCCAAGCCAGGGCGAGGGGCCAGCCCGCCTAGCCTCTTCTCCGGAGGCCTAGCCGCTGCGAGGCCTCCGCTACGGTAAATGGCTCCCAGGGGCACGTGTATCCCGCCCCCGGAGGGGCAGTGGCTGGCATGGGTCACCGCGGCGCCGAGCTGCCGAAGAAGCTCCTGGAGAACCTTGAGCCAGGCGAGACAGTCATCGGGTATGTTAAGCAGCGTGGCCTCGCACTGGAGAAGCCCAAGTGGCTCGTTGTGACCGATAGGCGCCTCATAGTTTTCGACGAGAAGCTGCTCGGCAGGTACGAGCTAGTCTCGGTGCCGTATGAGAGGCTGCGCCGCGTCTACTTCCGCAAGGGCATAGTTGCATCAGAGTTCACGATAGAGCTCGAGGACGGCTCCAAGGTGGATCTGCCCTGGATGAGCAAGGACCAGGCGGAGGAGGCGCTCCGGCTCATAAAGAAGGCGCTGGAGGCCGTCGCGGTGGAGCCCCCAACCATTGTCCGCAAGAAGCACTTGACCAGCGAGGAAGTCGTACTAGACAAGCCCAAGGAGCTCATAGCCAGGGGAGTCACCCGGCCCGACCAGCCGCGGAGAGCGCTCGACCCCCTAGAGGAGCTTGAGAGGCTCAAGAAGCTCCTCGACGAGGGAGCGATCACGCTGGAGGAGTACCAGAGGCTAAAGGAGAGGATACTCCGACAGCTAACCGGCTAGGCGGGGCTCGGCCCACCCCTAGTAGCAGCATCCCCCTCGGGGCCCTCCTCTCGCCCCCGGGGGGCTTAGCCGGGACTGCGCGGGGCTCACACCGCATAGCCCCGTGCCCGGTGAGGGTTCTCCTTAGACGCGTGGCTAGGCGTTTATCCCCTACTCTTGGTTACGCGGCTTCCCCTGGTTGCGGCGTTGCCGCTGTACCGCGTCGTGGCGGAGGATCGTAGCGGTAAGCGCGTCTCCCTCGTCGTACGTGCCGAGAGGAGGGGCGGCCACGTCTCGGTGGAGGTTCTCCGCGTGGAGGAGGGCACCCCGCAGATGGCGCATATGCTGAAGATGCTGATAGAGGCTATGTCGCGGGGCCGCTCCTCCTGGCTCTACCGCGGCATGAGGGGCGCGGGGCGCCGGATACGGGAGCAGGTGCAGGCGGGGCCGCGCAGGGTGCTCGTGGAGAGCGTCTACGACCGGCACGGCTGGCTCGTGGAGGGCTCGGCGCAGCTCGCGGGGTTCCGGGCAAGGATAGAGAGGCTGCCCGAGCAGGAAGAGGGCGGCGAGCCATGAACCCATGGCTGCTCAACGCAGCCTACACAGTGGTAGCCCTGGTAATCCTAGCCGCCTCTATCCCCGCCTACCGCCGGGCCAAGAGGTGCCTCGAGGAGAAGGAGAGGAGGCCGGGGGCTCAGCCACACTAGGGCCGCTCACCCCGCCCCCGGAGAGGAGAGCAGCGGCTCGCCATTGCTACCCCTCATCACAGCAAAGGGGGTGCTTCCTCCGGGGAAGAGGGAGTGGATGACGCGACACGGGGTAATGCGTTGAGGGTCGGTGCGGCAAGCGGTCCACACTCCTCCAGGGGCCTCTCTTCGGCCGAAAAGCACCTCCTCATCCCCTAGTGCCGAGAGCCACGCTGCGCTGGTCTTAACCCAGGGGATGCGTCCTGGTCTCCGCCTGGATGCCCTTAATCCTGCACTGTGGTGAGGCTCCGGGGTAAGAGGGGCCGGTGAGGAGCTGGGATCAACGTGCGGGGCAGTGTGTGACGCCCCCGCTGCCCTCTGGGCTTCCCTGGCGGGGGTGGATGCGCGGGCCTGCCGCCCCCGAGGCCCCTCTCTTCCCCCTGGGTTCGGTTGTTCCTCGCTGCATGGGTGTTACTGTGGCGCGTGGCTCCACCCCGTGGCCTTGTTGCATAGATTTCCTCCTGGGTGTTGTTCAGGGTTGACGCGGTTTGACCTTCCTCCTCCCCCGCCGGGTATCCTTGAGAGGAGTAACGAGGAGGTTATGGAGGCGTTTCTCGCCGCGCTTGCGGCTGCGGGTGCTAGCCCTAAGACTGTGAAGGCTTACCGGGCCGCGATAAGCGACTTCCTTGCCTGGCTCGGGGGGAGGAGGCTCGCCGAGGTGTCTAGCAGTGATGTAGCTGCCTGGGTGTATGAGCGGCTAACGAGGGGGCTCCGGAGGCCGCGTGGCGGCGCCGAGACGAGGAGGGAGAGGCAGACCACTATGCACTACTACACGTTGTTCCTGCGCTCCTTCTTCGAGTGGCTCGGGCTCCCCGTCCGTGTCCCGGTGGTGAAGAAGCCCCGGGGGAGGCGTGTCGAGGCGCTGACCGGGGAGGAGGTCGCGAGGCTGCTGGCTGCGGCCCGGGACGCGCTCGACTTCCTCATAGTGGCGCTGCTCTTTGAGACCGGTCTCCGAGCCCAGGAGGCTGTGGGGCTCCGGCTACGAGACATAGACTTCGCTAGGCGGGAGATACGTGTCCGGAACGCGAAGTACGGCGAGGAGCGCATAGTGCTGTACGGCGACTTGACCGAGCAGGCGCTGAGGCTCTGGCTGAGCCTCAACCCCGGCCTGGGCCCTGATGACCCGCTGCTGGGGATAAGCTACAGCGGGCTCTACAAGAGGCTCAAGAGCCTGGCCAAGAGGGCCGGCGTGGACCCGCGGAAGGTTAGGCCCCACGTGCTGCGCCACACCTTCGCAACGGAGGCGCTCCGGAGGGGCGTGCCCCTGCCCGTCGTCCAGAGACTGCTCGGCCACCACGACATAAAGGTGACCCAGATCTACCTCCACCTCGTAAACGAGGACGTGAGGAGGGCATACCAGCAGGCGTTCACAGCCCCGCCGGTGCAATGGGCTCCCGTACCGCCCTCTGCGCAGTACCAGGTGCCGCAGCCCCAGCAGCCGCTCCAGGCAGCGCCGGCAGCCCAGCAGGCCCCGGGCCAGCAGCCAGCCCCCCTCTACCCGGCGCCGCAGGCCCAGTACCAGGCAACCGGCGCTGCAGCCTACCCGGGCTACGCCACACCCTACCCCGCTACCGCGCCGCCCATGGGTGCCGCTGTGTACCAGCCTCCTCAGCTCCCGGGCGGGGCCGCTGCCGCCCAGGCCCCCCAGGTGCAGCAGTGGCAGGCGCCGGTGCAGCCGGGGCCCCAGCCCGCCGCCGCGCCGCCTCCCCAGGGGGCGGTGGCCGCTCCCTGGCCGGCCGGGGGCGGGGATGGCGCTACTCGAGGGCGCCGAGGAGCCTCCAGGCGGTGAGCAGGTCCCCTAGGGTTAGCTGGCCGGGGGCGCTCGCCCTGCCTATGGAGGCGTAGGTGAACGCGGCCCCCATGAGGGGTGCCAGCACCCTGCTCAGCCTCCCGCGTGGGCCCATAGCGAAGGCCGTCACCCTCCCTGGCCACTTCACGTTTATTCCTAGGAGGCGCCAGTTGTGCTCCAGGCTCCTGGCGTAGGCCACTATCTTCGCGATGCTTGCCCCGCGGCGGAGCATGTCGCCGGCGTAGCTGTAGAGTATCTCGGGCATGGGCGTGGTCTCGGTGAAGTGTATGCTGGCGAGCACGTGGCCCCGGAGCGTCTCCATGGCCTCGTCGAGGAGCGGGAAGGAGTACTCCACGTCGACGAGCCAGGCGCCGTGCTCCACAGCGTAGGCCAGGGTGCCGAGCTTGTCGCGGGGGTCGCCGCTCCAGCTGCCTCCCTCGCTTCGCTCCCTCAGCGTGGCTATGACGCGTATGCCGTGGCTCGCCGCCTCCTCTAGGGCCTCTCGTAGCTCGCCGCGGCCCCAGCCTAGGAGGTCGAGGCGCAGCTCCAGGAGCCTGCAGCCGTGGCTGGCGGCGTTGCTTATCAGGCTGGCGGGCGGCTGGGGGGCGGCGTCGACGCAGACGACTCTAGTCATTGCCTCTGAGGGCTTCACATGCCTCACCTATGGCTCTCCTGGCCTCGTCTAGGGGCAGCTCGTGGAGAGCCACGCGGCCCAGGTCCTCGAGGAGCGGGAGGAGGAGCCTGTCGCCTCCCCGTTTCTTGTCAAGCCGGATGTACTGGACGGTCTCGCCGCAGCCGGGGCTCCTTGGGGGCCTGGCGGGGAGCCCGAGCCTGGAGAGCAGTTCCTCAACCATCCGGGTTACCTCCGGGTTTAGGCCTGCCAGCCGCTCAGCCGCCTTAGCCTCAACCACTAGGCCTATCGCCACCGCGTAGCCGTGGGGAATACTGTAGCCGCTCGCCTTCTCCAATGCATGCGCGTATGTGTGGCCTAGGTTGAGCTTCGCCCTCTCCCCGATCTCCTCCCTGGGGTCGAGGGAGACTATGCTCATCTTCACCTCTATGCTCTTCGCCACTGCCTCAGTAACCACGGCGATGTCCCTGGCGAGGAGGAGGTCCGCGTTGAGGCGGAGCCAGTTGTAGAGACCGGGGCCGCTTATCAGGCTGTGCTTCGCTATCTCGGCTAGCCCGCTCCTGTAGTCCCTCTCGCTGAGGGTCTCGACGAACTCGGTGTCGGCGACTATGAAGCGTGGCTGGTGGAAGCTCCCTACCATGTTCTTGGCCACGAGGTTCACCGCGGTCTTCCCGCCCACCGCAGCGTCAGCCATGCCGAGGAGAGTCGTCGGGACAGTGGCCCAGCGTATGCCCCGCATGTATATCGAGGCAGCGAAGCCAGCGGTGTCGGTCACGGCGCCGCCGCCAACGGCTACTAGTACCGTCCTCCTTGTTGCCTCCTCGCCGAGAAGCCACTCTATCAGCGAGACCAGGGTGTCCAGGCTCTTCGATGCCTCGCCCCCGGGGAGGCTGCGCTGCGACACCGGGAGCCCGGCGTCGCGGAGACCCTGGAGGAGGGGCTCAAGCAGCTCGCCCGGCACACCCGCGTCAGCTACCACCGCGACGCGGTCCGGCGGCTTCTCGATGGAAGCGAGCAGCCTGCCCAGCTCCGCCCTGGCCCCAGGCCCCACCACCGCCTCCACGGTGTCGCTGTAGCTTATCCTCCAGCCCAGCCTCCTAGCCGCCAAGGCCTCTCCTCCTGGCCATCCCTGCTTGGCCGCGCCCTGCTCCTAGATGAGGCCGCGGCGGCGGAGACCGGTGAAGGCCTCCTCGAACATCTCGAAGCTGAGCTGCTGCTTAGCGTCACTAAGCGCCTTATCGGGCCTAGGGTGCACCTCTAGCATCACGCCGTCAGCGCCCGCCGCCAGCGCGGCCGCGATGAGGGGCGGGACGAGGCTCCGCTTACCCGCCGGGTGGCTCACATCCACTATTACCGGCAGCCTCGACACCTCGTGGACGACGGGCACGACAGTTATGTCCAGCGTGAAGCGGGCGTACTCGTTGAAGCCCCTGGTACCCCTCTCTACGAGGGCCACGCGGTCGTTGCCGCCCGCGAGGAGGTACTCGGCGGCGCAGAGCCACTCGTTTATCGTGGCGCCGAAGTGGCGCTTGAGGAGCACAGGCTTATCCGTCTTCGCCAGCTCGCGGAGGAGCGGCGTGTTCTGCATGTTCCTGGCCCCGACCCATATCACGTCAACATACTCGGCCGCGATGCCCACATGCCTCGGGTCCATTACCTCTGTGGCCACGGGGAGCCCCGCCTTGTCGCCGGCCTCGCGGAGCCACTCGAGGGCCTTCTCGCCGTGGCCCTGGAAGCTGTAGGGGCTCGTCCGGGGCTTCCACGCACCGCCCCTTATGACTACGTTGCGGAGCCCGAGCTTCTCCACGAGAACCCTCTTGACGTGCATAGCTGTCTCAACTATCATTTCGGGGTCCTCTACGCTACAGGGCCCCGCTATGACCACGGGCTCCTCGCCGCCTATGATGACGCCGCGGCCTACCTCGAAGCGCACGGGCTCGCCGCCGCTGCGGAGGACAAGCTTGCAGTCCACCGTTATCCCACCATGGTGCGGGGCTCACGGGGAGGGTTCTCTAAAGCCTGCCGGGGCCCGGCAACGCTTAATACTGGTACAGCGGGGCGGGCGGCGTACCGGGTCTTGGTGGGAGCGTAGTGGGAGGAAATGAGCGGGGGGCGAACAGTTATTGTTCGCGGAACTCAAGGCACGGGGGTGAACGAGCCTATTGTATCGCGTGGGGTGAGCGGGCCTATTGTGGAGGCCCGGGCAGGGCCACTGCCCATGCATAAGCTGAGGGAGGTAAGCCTACGGGCAAGGGAGAAGGTCATACGGATGGGCCTCCTCGACAAAAGCGTTCATGTCGGTGCCTCGCTCAGCGTCCTCGACATACTCGTAGCCATTTACTTCGGTAGGGGTCTCCGCCGCAGCGGCGAGAAGCCGACGGAGAGGGACTGGCTCATCCTCAGCAAGGGCCACGCGGTCCCAGCCCTCTACGCCGTCCTCTCGGAGGCAGGCGTAGTGAGCGAGGAGATGCTGGAGAAGATAAGGGCGATTGACGGGCTGGAGGGCCATCCGGATTACAGGATGGACGGCATAGACGTCTCCACTGGCAGCCTGGGCCAGGGCCTCAGCATAGGCGCCGGGATAGCCTACGCCATGAGGCTCGACGGCACCGAGGATAGGCACCGTGTCTACGTTATTCTCGGCGACGGCGAGCTAGATGAGGGCCAGGTATGGGAGGCAGCTGCGACGGTGACCCATCTCGGGCTCCGCAGCGTGGTCGCGATAGTGGATGTCAACGGGTTCCAGCTAGACGGGCCCACCGAGGCGATAAAGAAGAAGGGCGACATAGCTGCCAGGTGGAGCAGCCTAGGCTGGAACGTCCTGGAGGTCGACGGCCATGACTACGAGATGCTCCTAGAGGCCCTCCGGCAGGCGGACGCAGCGAGGAAGCCCACCGTGATAATCGCGTACACGCGGCGCGGCCGCGGCGTAGGCTTCCTGGAGGCTACCGGGGGGCAGCACCTTGACCCTCGCCGTGCAAAGTCCCTGGAGTAGCCTCACGATACGCGACGCTGTCGGCCGCGCCCTCGTCGACCTAGGCGCGGCTGATGAGCGAGTGGTAGTGGTTACCGCCGACGTTGCGAGAAGCACCAGGACCAAGTGGTTCGCCGACAGGTTCCCGGAGAGGTTCGTCAACATAGGGATATCGGAGCAGGACATGGTTGGGTTCGCCGCTGGCCTGGCGCTTGCGGGGAAGAAGCCCTACGCTGCCGCGTTCGCCATGTTCCTCATGAGGGCCTGGGAGCAGATAAGGAACACTATTGACCGCATGAACCTGGACGTGAAGCTCATCGGGACCCACAGCGGCTTCAGCGACCACGGGGACGGCGCGAGCCACCAGAGCCTGGAGGACATAGCCCTCATGAGGGTTCTCCACAACATGACGGTAGTGGTGCCCGCGGACG
>JALUFI010000230.1 GCA_027043685.1 Pyrodictiaceae archaeon | reverse complement strand
GCCCCGGGCTCGGCCTGGTCTTCATCCACTGGTACGGGGAGAGGCTCGCCAGGGAGGGCCACAGGGACCCGGGCGCGGTGCAGGGGCTCCTGGCCCTGCTCCTCCTCATCGGCTCAATCATCTACGCCGCCGCGGCGCTGCTCGCTGGGCTCTAGCAGTCCGCGCCGAGCCTCCTCGCAAGCACCCTCCTGTCCGGAGTCAGTGGAGCGTTGACGTCGAGAACCAGGGTGTCCTCCAGGGCCTCGGCCTCGTGGGCCGCGCCGGGAGGGACGACGAGGTAGTCCCCGGGGCCGAGCACCTCCTCGCCAAGCCCCTCGACGCGTAGCCGGAGCCTGCCCCTCAGCACCACCGTGACCTGGGTGGAGGGGTGGCTGTGCCTCGGCACAGAGGCGCCCCTGGAGAGCCTGGCCTCTGTCGCCACGAGCGCCGGGCTGCAATGGACGAGCCTCATCCACACGCCGGGGCCCAGCTCCACCCAGCCGCTCATCCCGTCCAAGCCCCTCACCCTGTGGAGGCACCCTTCCCTCGCCGGGGGCTGGGTCTTAGCTGCTTGGCGGAGGCGTCTGCCTCCACAGGGTGAGGGGGCTGGGCTCGTCCAGCCCCGGGCGGCACATGTTGTTCCGGAGCCTCTCCAGCGCCCTCCGTAGGGGCTGGGCGTCGCAGCAAAGGGTTGCAGCGTAGGCGGCGAGGCCGCTGTAGCCCCGGAACCTCTCCCTCAGCGCGTCCGCCGCCCTCCTCTCATCCACCCCGTAGGCCTCGGCGGCCAGCCTCCTGAGCCACCTGTCAACCGGGGCCGCGGAGTAGTCCTTGCAGCCGAGGAGCCGGATAAGCGCCGCCGTGTACGAGCCGACGCCCCGGGCGCCCCGCAGCTCCTCCGCAGCATGGAGGCACTCCTCCCTCCCAGGGCTCCACGCCGCCGAGCCGAGCCCCTGGGCCCTGGCCGCCACCTCGCCGAGGAACCTGGCCCGGTACCCCCACCCCGAGGCCCTCGCAGCCTCCACCAGCCCCGGGCCAGGCGCCGGCGGCTCCACGTAGACCCAGCCCGGGCCAAGGAGCCGGCGCCCAGCGGCGAGGTGGAGACGGTACAGCATCCCCCAGCCCTGCCGGAAGCTCGCATTCTGCTGCGCAACCCCAACCAGCGCAGCCGCCCAGGCGCCGAGGCCCCGGAGGCGGAGCCCCCGCAGCGCCGAAGCCATGCAGCCCGCCAGGGGGTCGCCCACGGCGAGCCGGTGGAACCCCGAGTAGTCCTCACTGGCGCCGACAACCCAGCCCAGCAGGCCAACAGCCTCCTCCCAGCACCTCACACCACCCCCAGCATAGACGCGGTAACCGATCACGCCACCAGCCTCGGACAGCTCAGCAACCGCCCCCGGGCAGACCAGGACCCGGCCACCATCCCCGCCCCAGTACACCCAGCCAAACCCATACGCGGCAAGCGTCAAGCCAAGCGAATACCCCTCAACCCTGCGCAGCTCACCCTCATACACGGCCGAGACACGCAGAGAACCAGGCAACCCCAGAGCCCCAGCCCACCGCGGCCCGCACGAGCCCCCTAAACCCAGCGGCGGCGGCGCCGGCGAAGAAAGGAGGGAAGCACTCGCCTTAAGTCCACGCAGCCAGACACGAATCCCCCCGGGGCGAGGGGTGCAGCGCCACACATGCCAGTAGAAGACACCGTCATCTCAACGGTGCTCAGCCAGGTCTCGAAACGCATACTAGAGAAGCTAGAGAAGGGCAAGAAGCTCTCCACCGAGGACATACTCCTCCTCTACATAGACATGAGCTACAACGAGATGAGGGAGACAAGGGAGGAGATAAGGGAGCTCCGCCGCGAACTCAAGCAGGAGATAGCGAGGCTCGACAAAAGGATAGACGAGACAAACAAACGAATAGACGTGATCTACAAGGAGCTATCCGCGAGAATAGAGAGGGTAGAGGAGAAACTGGACGCTATCTACAAGGAGCTCTCCAGCCGCATAGACGAGGTACGCAACCAGCTCGGCAAGCAGATAAGCGAGACAGAGGCAAGGCTGACGGCGAGAATAGACGAGGCAAACAAGAGGATAGACAAGCTCTACGAGCTACAGGCTGGAGGGAGGGAGACGCAGTAACCCTAGCAGCATTGCCTCAGCCCCGTGCCGCAGAGGACACGGCCCCGCCCAGCAACCCGGTTATGAGCACCGAGGCTACGCCTCCGGCTGCCAGTGCTGCTGCGGCTCGGCTCCTGGGTATGCCGAGGAGGAGGGCGACGGCTGCGCCGGTGTAGATGCCGGTGACGGGGAGCGGGGCGGCGACGAAGAGGGCGAGGGCTGCCTCGGCTCCGAGGCCCCGGGCCCGCTGCTCAACCCTGCTCCTCGCAGCCTCGACGCGCGCCACGAGCCCCCGGAGCCGGGGGAGCCGCTCCGATAGGCGGAGGAGGAGCCCCCAGAGCCGCTCCACGAGGAGGGCCAGCGCGGCGGCGAGGAGCATGGCCTCGAGAGCCGCCAGGGCTACCGCGTCCACTGCTCCCATGCAGGTCTGGAGACCGAGGACCGCGTAGCGGGGCTCGAGGCCCGGCAGGAGGCCTAGGAGGAGCCAGGCGAGGCAGCTCCGCAAAACCCGTCGTCCCGGGGGGACGGGGCGCGGGCCCCCTGGGGGTAATG
>JALUFI010000229.1 GCA_027043685.1 Pyrodictiaceae archaeon | reverse complement strand
CGTTCTTAGTCATCACCTCAGCTACCTTGACACCCACCTTCTTCTCTACGAGTTCCCTTACCAGGTCATGCTCCGTTATGATTCCCCAGATGCTCCCATCCTCCATCACGACGGGGACGACGCCGACGCCTTTGAGCACCATTACCTCTAGTATCTTGGGGAGCTTGTCGTATATCGTCACGTAGACCGGGTTGGGGTTCATTATGCTCTCGACATGCTCCTTTAAGAGCGCCGAGTATATGTTGAGCTTGTGGCGGTTCCTCACAATGTTGTAGAGGTCGCCTCCACCGAGGTAGTTGACGAGATCCATTACTGTGAGCATGCCTTCTAGCTTCTCCTGGTTGGGCACGACGACGGGTAGGGCACGCACGTTGAACCTTGTCATCTCCTCGGCTGCGGCGAGCACCGTGGCTGTCTTAGTCGTGGTGTACACGGGGCGCTTGGCTATCAGCTTAGCGTCCCCGGGGTGCTTGTGGACGCGGTCGCTGAAGTTGGGCATGCCGTCGCTGCGGAGCCAGCGTATGCCTTCGGGCCTCCTCGGGGGCACGATTGCTCCACGCCTCACGGCTACGGCACCTCCACACGCCCTGGCGACTGGAGCAGCTTAGGGGGAGGGGCTCCCCCGCTGGGCTGCCTTGGCCGCGTATGGGGCTGTGCCCCAAATGGATGTGACTGTCTCCCCCAGGGGCTGGGTGAAATAGACGCGGCTAGGGCTGGAGCCAGGCGCGGGCCGCGTCGCTGCGGTCCAGGACGCCTAGGAGCGCTTGGTGCTCGTCGGTGACGTAGACGCGGCCTATGTCTCTACGCAGCATCTCCCTCACCGCGTCGCCGAGGGGAGCCGTGGGCGCCACTGTCACCGGCGGTGTTGACATGATCTCTTCTACTCGTGGCCCCTTGCGGGGCTCTCCGGCCTCGAGCGTTGGCCTGGTGAAGCCGTGGGCTAGTAGGTCGTACTCGGCCACGACGCCGACTATCCTGCCCTTCTTGACGACCGGGACTGCGCTTATGCCGCGGCTCAGCATTAGCTGCCAGACCTTGTAGACAGGCTCGCCGGGCTCCACGTGAACCGGGCTCCTCGTCATGTATTTCTCCACGGGGTTAGACAGTGCCTGGGCATTGGACTCTATCATGTATCTCATTGCTGCCTCTAGGCCTATGATTCCTAGCAGTTCGCCGCGCGGGCCGGTGACCGGGGCGTACCACTCGTCGAGACGGAGCATCTCCTGTGTCGCTTCCCGCAGCCCCGTGCCGGGGGCCAGGACTAGGCGTGGCTCCTCGGCTATCTCGGCTACGTGGGCCTTACTCTTCGTCGAGGTTAGGAGTAGGAGGCTGCGCCTCTTCACTATACCCACGAGCTTCATTGTTTTCTCATCAGCTACTACTGGCAGTATGCGTGCCCCGGTGCGCCTCATTATGCTCCTGGCGGTTGCAGCTGTGTCGCTTGGGAGGAGGTACTGTGTCCGGGCTATGTAGGGGTCTATGCTTGGTGGAGCCAGGTTCTCCACCATCTGTTGTAACGGATAGAGGTGTTGGCCCCTAAAACGCGTAGCTCCGTGAACCTCCGGCCCGCGGCCTACCCGGTTTTGAGGTAGAGTATCTCTATGAGGCTGGGAGCTATCCTCACTATGTCGCTCCTCGTTATTATGCCTACGAGGCGTCCCTCCTCGTTCACGACTGGTAGGTGGCCGACTCCCTTCTCCCTCATCAGCTCGGCCGCCGCCGCCAGGTCCGCGTCCTCGAATATGGTTATCGGGTTCTTCGTCATCACTGCCTCGACAGGCGTCTGGGATGGGTCTAGGCCGCGGGCCACGACCCTCCGGACTATGTCGCCCTCGGTTAGTATCCCTATTATAGTGCCCTTGTCGTCCACGACCACCACGCTGCCTATCTTGTTCTCTGCCATCTTCCTGGCTGCGTCAACTATTGTCTCGTCGGGCTTAACGGTTATGACGTTCGAGGTCATTACGTCTGATACCTTTAGCTCGCTCCTCTCCTCAGACAAGGGGGCCTCCACCCCGTCCCTCCTAGGCGCGGCTGCCGCGGGCTAGCAGCCGTGTCTAGAACTAGAAGTTGAGGGCGCCGGGATAGATAGGCAGCGGCGCCGCTAGAGGAGCCCAAGCTCCCTGGCCTTGGCGAGGGCGGGCTCCCAGAGCCTCGGGGGCCTCCTCTTGCGGAGCGCCTCTAGGAGACGGCGGTTCCTCTCCTTCCCCTGGGCCAGTACCTCGTTCGCAACCCTCACCGCCTCCTCCAGCCCGCTGCGGTCGAGGAGCCGCCCCCCGGGACGGGTTGCTAGTAGGAGGTCGCCGCGGACGCCGGTGCGCAGCTCCAGCAGCATGGGCTCGCCTAGCACCATTACGCCGCTGTGCTTGAAGCCTGCCTCCCTCGCGGCAGCGAGCACCTCCCTTGCCTCCTCCTCGTCGGCTACATAGACATGGTATATTGGGCCCTGCACGCTGAGCCATAGGCGGTACGCGAAGCTCCTCGAGAGTACATCCTCCACCTCATCAACGCTAACCGGGCCATGCTTCTTGAACACAGTCATTGACTCGTCCTTTGCCCAGGGGTAGGGGCTATCTAGCACCGTTATCCTGCCCGAGCAGCTGCTCTTCGTGAAGCTCCTGGGGCGAAGGAAGAACTCAACCAGCACGTCCAATATGTCCTCGTCGAGGTACCCTATGTGGAGGTCCTCCCAGAGCCTCTTCCATGCCGCCAGCTTCTCCTCCTCGAAGCCCGGCAAGCCCGTCTTGCCCCTAGCTGCTCCGGCCAGCCCAGCGGGCTAAGCGTAATAAGCTGGCGATTAAGTTGCCGCCCCCGTGATGGGCTACCACGGGCCGTGGTGGGAGAGAGCTGGGAGCCCCCGCCGGAGCGGGGGCCGGGTGCGTGTCTCCCCCGAGGCTCCGTGTGAGGCCTGGGAGGGGGTGCTGCAGGCATGGCGGAGGGCGTGCTTGAGCAGCTTAAGCCCATGAGCCCTGGCCAGGAGGAGATGCTAGACGCCCTGACTAGCGACGAGTACGAGATTGTTGGGCTCTTCGGCCCCACTGGGAGCGGTAAGAGCCTCTTCAGCGTCCTGTACGGCATAGATGCCGTAATGAAGGGCAAGTATAAGAGGCTGATTATCTCGAGGCCCGTGGTCGACGTTGTGACCGGCAGGGAGCTCACGGCGCAGGAGCTTGGCGAGCAGTACTATGAGATAGCGCTCGCCTACCTCAAGGACATCCTCAGCGGCTTCGTGGAGTGGGGCAAGGTGCAGGAGCTGATTGACCAGGGTAAGATTGTTCTCGCCGACACCCACTACCTGCGCGGCAGGACCTTCGATGATGCTGTTATATTCCTCGACGATGCGCAGAACATTCCACCGGAGAGCAGCATAGAGATACTCATGAGGATCGGCCGTAACAGCAAGTTCATCATCGCCGGCGACCCCGTGTTCCAGAAGCCGCACGGCATGGAGAGGGACGGCGCGACCGTTATGAGGGAGGTACTCATAGGCGAGGATAAGGCCAAAGTGGTTGACCTCGGCCTCAAGGACATTGTTAGGCCGGGCGCGAGGCGCGGCATAAGGCTCCTCATAGAGCTCAGGATGAGGAACCGGCCGTTGAACGAGGTCGAGAAGAGGGTCATGGAGGCTGCGAGGATATATGCGCCCGACGCTGACGTGATAACCGTCGTTGAGTTCATTGACGCGAAGAAGCAGTTCGAGATAACGGCCGAGCACGTGCCGGACGCGCTAATCATAGTCAAGGAGGGCTACCTCGGTAGGCTGGTGGGCAGGGGCGGCGAGAGGATACAGAACATTGAGCAGGATACCGAGCTGAGGCTCCGCGCCGTCGAGCTGACGCTGGACTTCACCAACATAATACGCGCGATACACCCGGTGAGCTGGATATACAAGCACATAGTTGACGTGGACTTCGAGGGCCCGTACCTTGCTGTGCGGGTGAGGAGCAGCGAGTTCGGAGCCTTCGTGGGCCAGAGGGGCTTCCACGTGAAGTTCCTGGACGCGGTGTTCAGGAAGCTGCTGGGCGTCGGCGTGAAGGCCTACGAGGTAGCCGAGGAGGAGGAGCGGGCAAGGAGGCGCAGGAGGAGGCGCTGAGCCCCTCCCCTGGGCCACTCTTCTTTACTCCGCGTGGGGGCGGCTGCGCCTCGCCTCGTGTACGCTACGTGAGGAGCCCCGGCCTCGAGGCTGTTCTCCGCCGCCTCGTGGAGCTCCTCGGCCTGAGCTATATCCGGGCTGACCGTGTCTATGCTGCTGTGAGCTTCGGCTCCTCTAGCCGGAGCTACGCCAGGATATGGGGGCTGCCCTCGCCCTTCGTCCGGCTCGGTGTATGTGACCCCGCCTACGTCGTTGAGGTCCTCTACGAGGCTAGCCGGGGCCTGGGCTGCGAGGAGCTTCTCGGCGTGCTTGTCCACGAGCTGCTCCACATACCCCGGAGCTTCAGCGGCGGGCTCCGGAGCCACGGGGAGTGGAGCCGCTGGAGCAGGATACGCGGCCTCGTCTCCCGCATCCCCCGCGGGGTGAGGGAGGAGCTTTGCCGAGAGGCGTGGAGGGCGCTTGACGAGGCAAGGCTGAGGACGGGGCAGGGGTGATAGGGGGCTCGCCGCGGCCGTGCGACTGTAGGTGTGCAGCGTCTTGGCGAAGATATGGGTGCTTCGTGAGCCCCGGAGGGGCGACCGGGCCTGGAACATCTACAGCCTCCGTGAGGCCGCGAGGCTGAAGCGCTGGTTCGACGGAGTCTACTACAGTCCTCGGCTCCGTAGGCTCCTCGCCGTGTTCCGGCCGACGCCAGGCACGCACGTCAACCGCCTAGTCTTCGAGGAGATGAGTGACAGCGTCCTCCGAGACGCCTACAGGATGGAGTGCCCGGAGGGCTGCAACCGGTGCTGCGTAATCCACAGCGGCGCCTTCATGCTCGACGTCGAGGTGCGTCAGCTGCCGCCGGAGCTGCGGGAGAGGGTGCTGAGGCAGCCGAGCGAGAAGCTCGTGACGCCGGGCGGCAAGGTGCGCGTCTACAGGCTAGACACGGAGCCCATGGGGAGATGCATATTCTTCGACGTTGAGAAGGGCCGCTGCATGCTTGAGGAGCTATACGGGAAGAGGTTTAAGCCGATAGTCTGCCTGCTCACATATTGCACCGTGTTCGCGACACGGGGCGGCAAAAAGTACCTCAAGGCAGGGTACCGTGTACACCGCGACGGCAGCGTCGAGATAATCTACCGCGAGGCGAGCGACGAGGAGTGGCGGCGAATGGTTGCCAGGATGGGCTCCGTGTGGAGGAGGTACCGCCGAGTATACCTCGCCAAGAAGGCTGAGGAGGCCGAGGAGGACAACGCAAAGAGCCTGGCTAGGCGCTAGATGTGCATCACGTTGTCCGCCGTGTGCGCGCCCTGGTGCCCCTCTAGGTAGTCCTGGGTCTCGTACTGGTAGCGGCGCCTCTTCTTCAACACCTTCTCCACCGCTGCCAGGAAGTCGCTCATGGATACTCTGCGTGCGCCGCGGCGGAGCGCGTTGTAGCCGGCCTCCATGACTATCGCCTTTATGTCGGCCCCTGTGGCGCCCTCGGTTATCCTCGCGAGGTACGCCAGGTCCACGTCCTCGGCGAGCTTCATGCGGCGCGTGTGTATCCGGAATATCTCGTAGCGGCCCTTCTCGTCGGGCGGCGGCACGTAGATGAGCCTGTCGAAGCGGCCGGGCCGCAGCAGCGCCGGGTCAAGGATGTCTATCCTGTTGGTGGCTGCTATCACCTTGACGTCGCCCAGGGGGTCGAACCCGTCGAGCTCTGCGAGGAGCTGCATGAGGGTGCGCTGTACCTCCCTCTCACCGCTCGTGCCTATGTCTATCCTCTTGGCCGCTATAGCGTCTATCTCGTCGATGAACACTATTGCTGGCGCCTTCTTCCTCGCCATCTTGAATACCTCGCGGACTATCCTCGCACCCTCGCCGACATACTTGTGGACGAACTCGGAGCCCACCACGCGTATGAAGGTAGCATTGCTCATTGAGGCCACGGCCTTGGCTAGCAACGTCTTACCGCAGCCAGGCGGGCCGTAGAGGAGCACGCCCTTAGGCGGCTCGATCCCTAGCTCGCGGAAGAGCTGCGGCTTGGTCAAGGGGAGTATGACTGCCTCGTATAGCTCGCGCTTCTGTTCCTCGAGGCCACCGATGTCGTCGAACGTGACCTTCGGCCTCTCAACGACCTCCATGGCCTTGACGTAGGGGTCCTCCCTCTCCGGGAGCACCTCGACTATCATCGAGCCGCGCTGGTTGAGGGCCACGTAGGCGCCGGGCACGAGCTTGGAGGGGTCAACGCTGGCGGAGACCGTTACAACGAGGTTCGGGCCGGTGCTGCTCTTCACAACCACCCTGCCGTCAGGCAGCACGGACAGCACTACCGCCTCTATAAGGGGTGGGCTTAGAAGCTTGTCTATCTCGAGCTTGTACCTGCGCAGCTCCCTGCGCAGCTCGGCCCTCTCCGCCTCCAGTTCACGCACCCTTCTCTCCAGGTGGTAGATGTACTCCCTCAGCCCAGCATCGGCATCGCCTATGTCCCTCGGCATACCCTGCCTTCACCACTAGCCATAATTCAAAGCCGCATGTGAAGCCTAAATAATGGTTTACGGCCCATAGCTACGGGGCGGGTCCCGGGTGAGGAGGCTCCCGCAGATACCCTCGCCTGGGCCGCTCCCTGAAGGCCAGCACCTGCTTAGCCCTCGCTGTGCATCCTAGACGGGGGTCGTTAGTGCCTTGCCCGGCAGGCGCAGGAGGGAGATTCTCTACTGCGAGATGTGCGGCGCCCCGATAGAGGGCAGGGCCTACACGATAGTAGTTGAGGGCACTGAGATGATTGTCTGTGAGCGCTGCTACCGCCGCTACATGGAGAGGGCCTCGAGGACCCGCATGGACGAACCCATGAGGCTCCGG
Organism: Pyrodictiaceae archaeon; assembly: GCA_027043685.1. Lineage (GTDB taxonomy): Archaea > Thermoproteota > Thermoprotei_A > Sulfolobales > Pyrodictiaceae > QNYQ01. The sequence goes on along the minus strand of JALUFI010000229.1, from coordinate 2,468 downwards.
GTGGCGCCTCGCCGCGAGGAGCCCGTCCGCGTCGCGGAGCCGAGGAGGCCTGCCAGGCCCGCCGCCCCGGCCAGGGCCGCCTCCAGGCCGAGGCCCCGGCCGAGGAGGAGCAGCGGCGGGCTCGGCGGTATCGAGAAGTACGAGGTCGTCGAGGACTATGCCGTTCGTGTCCGCCGTGCCAGGGAGAGGCTCGGCCTCAGCCAGAAGGAGCTTGCCCAGAAGGTTAGGGTCGGGGAGAACGTGATTAAGAGGATTGAGGCCGGGACACTGGTGCCGCCGATTGATCTTGCGCGGAGACTGGAGCGTGTACTTGGCGTGAAGCTGCTGGAGCCCGTGGCCGAGGAGTATGAGGAGGAGGGTGGCGGCGGGGAGGAGTTCTACCTCACGCTCGGCGACGTTGCCGAGCTAAGAGAGGACTAGGGGGGATGAACCGGTTTTCTCCTCGTCCTTGCTGCTCTTCCCGCCTGGGCGGCGTCTGTAGGGGCTTACTGGTCGCAGTTCAGGGGCTCTACTAGTATCCTGCACGCCGGTGGCTTGACGTTGTCGTCTAGGTAGACTATGTAGTCGTAGTTGATGCTGCCTCCTGCCCCTATGCTTTGGCAGAGGTGGTGCTTCTCGGCGCTGCTTGAGAGCCAGCGGCTGCGGTAGCCTAGCCCTCTTATCAGCCCGGAGACCAAGGCTACTGGGAAGACGCGGAGTATCGGTGCCTCGTCCAGCGCGTGGAATATGTTGCAGTCGTTGGTCTCCATGTAGTATCGTCCCTGGCTGTCGCGGCCTATGCTGAACACCTCTATGCCTAGGTGGGCCAGCTTCTTGGCTGCGTCGTGGTGGCATGACTTGTTTAGGTTGAATAGGTCGTCTATGGTCTTCAGCTGCATTCCTTTGGCGAGTGCCGCTTTCTGTTGGACGCTGAAGCTGTTCTCTATCGCCTCCTCTACTATGTTGCCGAGCTGCATCATGCCGGCTCGGAGCCCTATGCTCTGGTAGAGCCTCCTGGCGGTTGTTACCACTATGTTCCGGAAGTAGGTCATGTACACCATTAGCCAGTTGACGGCCGCCTCCGGGTCCACTTGTGGGAGGCCGGTTGAGGCCGCTGTGCCTTGCGCATCGGGCGCCGAGGCCAAGGTTTACCACGCCCATGCATAAAACATGTGTTTATGCTTCAGGCGTTAGCCACACCCCCGCCCCCTTATTAGCAGGGGGCTTCACCATACCTAGTGGTGTAAGTACCGCCCACATGAGGTACCAGGGCTGCGTTAATTCGGGGCCCAGCCGCGCATGCAACACTTCCTCGGGCTGACGGGAGCGCGGGGTGCGCCTAGGCCTGGCCGGAGGCGCTGCAGGGAAGCGGGCGCTCCTCCTACTGCCCCGGGGCCTTGAGTCCTGGGAGCTGAGGGAGGCCTACGCCCTGGTGGACAGCGCTGGCTACACCGTGGTTGACACCGTGTGGTATCGGAGGCTGAGCCGCTCCAGGCTGCTGAGCAGGGCTAAGCTAGAGGAGGTGGCTAGGAAGGCTGAGCAGCTGAGGGGCGACGAGGATGCGAGGATAATAGTGTTTGATGAGCTGAGGCCCCGCGAGTACTTCAGGATAGTAAAGGAGGCCAGGGTTGAGACGATTGACCGGACTCTGCTTATCCTTGAGATATTCGCGCTGCACGCGGGCAGCAAGGAGGCGAAGTACCAGATAGAGCTTGCTAGGCTGAAGCACCGGCTACCGCTGGTCCGCGAGGCGGTGCGGCTCGCGAAGATGAGGGAGCTGCCGGGCTTCCTCGGCCCGGGCGGCTACGCCGTCGACAAGTACTATAAGTACATGGTGTCGCGCATAGCCAGGATCAGGAGGGAGCTCGAGAGGCTCCGTGAGAGGAGGAGCGTTGAGCGCGCCAAGAGGAGGAGCGCCGGGCTCCCCCACGTTGCTATAGTGGGCTACGCCAGCGCCGGCAAGACCACGTTGTTCAACGCGTTAACCGGCGCCGGGAAGCCTGTTGGCTCCGAGTACTTCACGACCATATCGCCGAAGGTTAAGGCGAGCCTCATAGGCGGGAGGAGGGTTGCGTTTGTAGACACTGTTGGCTTCATATCGAGGATCCCGCCGGAGATCATAGAGGCGTTTCACTCGACCCTCGAGGAGGCTGTTAGGGCTGACCTCCTGCTCTACGTGCTCGACTTGTCTGAGCCGGAGCACGTGGTTGCCGAGAAGCTGTCGGAGGGGCTTGAGACTCTCCGCAGGATAGGTGTTGTCGGGGTTCCGATGATTCTCGTTGCTAACAAGGTTGACTTGGTTGAGGAGGCTGAGCGTGCGAGACTGCTGAGCCTTGTGGAGGCAATGACCGAGTCTGTCTACCCCTCATTAGTGGGCGCGGTGGCTGTCTCGGCGGCGCGTGGCTGGGGCGTGGGTGAGCTGCGTTGCCGCATCGCCACCCTGCTGAGCGGTATGGACGGGTCTACGTGCTGAGGCTGGGGCACCGCCC